>LGTG01000516.1 GCA_001190015.1 Candidatus Burkholderia crenata | reverse complement strand
GTATTCCTATGTCTTATATAAGACATAGGAATACCCGGGGAAACGCTAGACGCGGCTTGGCGCTTTATGATGAAATGCGTGCATGAATTCGAACCCAGCGAGCACCACGAACCTTCCCGGCGCAGCCGGCGCGACGGAAGTCGTGCCCGCTTCGTCGCCAACGTTCAGCCCGCTATACCAGCAAATCAAGGCCCTGATTACCCAAGGGCTTGAATCGGGCGAATGGAAGCCCGGCGAAATGATCCCCAGCGAAGTCGAACTGACCGCCCGCTACAAGGTGAGCCAGGGAACGGTGCGTAAAGCCATCGACGAACTCGCCGCCAACAACCTGCTCGTGCGCCGTCAGGGCAAGGGTACATTTATTGCAACGCACAACGAAGATCGCGTACAGTTCCGCTTTCTCCGGCTGCTGCCGGAAGACGGCGACTTTCATCCCCACTTGAACCGACTGCTGGAGTGCCGCCGTTTGCGCGCACCCGCCGAGATCGCTCGCCAACTGGACCTGAAGCCGGCCGACCCGGTCGTGTGCATCAAACGCTTGCTGCAATTCGACGGTGAGACCACCGTCTTCGACGAAATCTGGTTACTCGGCGCGGTTTTTCGTGGGCTGACGGCTGAGCGCCTGGCGGATTACAAAGGCCCGCTTTATGCAATGTTCGAAACGGAATTCGGCACGCGCATGATCCGGGCATCGGAGAAAATCAGGGCGGTGGGGGGCTGACGACGCGGTCGCGGAACTGCTTGGCCTGGCCGTCGGGTCACCGTTGTTGTCGATCGAGCGGGTGTCGTACACGTATGGCGACCGGCCGGTGGAAGTACGGCGCGGACGGTATGTCTCGAACGGCTATTACTATCAAAACGATTTGAGTTGAACGGGACGTGGACAGCTTGGCGGCGAACCCAGAGGGGTGCCGTAAAAGCCTTTCTCAAGCGATTTGCAATAGCCTCTTGCGCGGCATTTCGCTGCAGCACGATATAAAAAAGCGCTAAAATCGCGGATATATTAGTGTGATAACAAAGTTGGAGTCTAGCATGGTTGAAGCCGTAAAAAAACCAAGGCCTGAGTACCGGAATATCGGAATTGCTCAGTTAGCAACCTACCGCTTGCCACTAGCGGGAAAGGTTTCGATTCTTCACCGCATCAATGGGCTGTTTCTATTCGTATCGCTGCCGTTTTTGCTCTATCTGCTGGACCAAAGCCTGACGTCGGAGATCAGTTTCGACACCTTCAAGGGCTTTCTCGCCAATCCCCTCGTCAAGATCGTCGTCCTCGTGCTTTCGTGGTCCTTCCTGTTCCATTTTTGCGCCGGCATCCGCTTCCTGCTGCTCGATACCCATCGCGCAGTAAGCAAGGAAGGAGGCAAGCAGACGTCCATCGTCGTGCTCGTGGTGTCATCTCTGCTGACAATCGTCGTTGCGCTTAAACTCTTTGGAGCCTTCTGAGAATGGCAGCGAACAACAATAATCGAATTGGTCCCAAGCGCCTCGTCGTCGGCGCGCACTACGGTTTGCGCGACTGGCTGGCGCAACGCATTACCGCCGTCGTGATGGCCCTGTACACGTTGGTCCTGCTGTTCTGGTTTTTCGGCGCGCGTGATTTTTCGTACGACGGCTGGGCATCCATTTTCGCCATGCAATGGATGAAGCTCACCACCTTCGTGGCCTTGCTTTCGCTCTTTTATCACGCGTGGGTCGGCATTCGCGACATCTGGATGGACTACGTCAAGCCCATGGGACTGCGCCTGTTCCTGCAGGCACTAACAATCCTCTGGCTGGTCGGATGCGTCGGCTACGCGGCACAGATTCTCTGGAGAATGTAAAGAATGGCTGCAATTAAAACGTCCCTGCCGCGTCGCCGTTTCGACGTCGTGATCGTGGGTGCAGGTGGTTCGGGCATGCGCGCGTCGCTGCAACTCGCCCGCGCTGGCTTGTCGGTCGCGGTGCTGTCGAAGGTCTTCCCGACGCGCTCGCACACCATTGCGGCCCAAGGCGGCATTGGCGCGTCGCTCGGCAACATGAGCGAAGACAACTGGCATTACCACTTCTACGACACCATCAAGGGCTCCGACTGGCTCGGCGACCAGGATGCGATCGAATTCATGTGCCGTGAAGCGCCCGGCGCCGTTTACGAACTCGAACACATGGGCATGCCGTTCGACCGTAACGCGGACGGCACGATCTATCAACGTCCGTTCGGCGGCCACACGGCGAACTACGGTGAAAAGCCGGTGCAGCGCGCTTGCGCCGCCGCCGACCGTACCGGCCATGCATTGCTGCACACGCTGTACCAGCAGAATGTCGCAGCCAAGACGCACTTCTTCGTTGAATGGATGGCGCTGGATCTGATCCGCGACGCCGACGGCGACGTGCTCGGCGTGACCGCCGTGGAAATGGAAACCGGCGACGTCCACATTCTCGAAGGCAAGACCACGTTGTTCGCCACGGGCGGCGCGGGCCGGATCTTCGCGGCATCGACCAACGCGTTCATCAATACCGGCGACGGGCTTGGCATGGCAGCCCGTTCGGGCATCGCCTTGCAAGACATGGAATTCTGGCAATTCCACCCGACCGGCGTGGCCGGTGCGGGCGTACTGATCACCGAAGGCGTGCGTGGAGAAGGCGGGATCCTGCGCAATTCGGACGGCGAGCGCTTCATGGAACGCTACGCGCCGACGCTGAAGGATCTAGCGCCGCGCGACTTTGTTTCGCGCTCGATGGACCAGGAAATCAAGGAAGGCCGCGGTGTGGGTCCGAACAAGGATCACGTTTTGCTGGACCTGTCGCATATTGGCGCCGAGACGATCATGAAGCGGCTGCCGTCGATCCGCGAGATCGCGATGAAGTTCGCGAACGTCGACTGCATCAAGGAACCGATCCCGGTCGTGCCGACCATCCATTACCAGATGGGCGGTATTCCTACGAACATTCACGGCCAGGTCGTGGGTACGCTGAAAGGCGGCTACGAAGAGCCGGTCAACGGCTTCTACGCGGTCGGCGAATGCTCGTGCGTATCGGTGCACGGCGCGAACCGTCTTGGTACGAACTCGCTGCTGGATCTGGTGGTGTTCGGCCGTGCGGCCGGCAAACACATCATCAAGCATGCGCTGGAGATGAAGGAATGCAAGCCGCTGCCGACCGATGCCGCCGACGCTGCGCTTGAACGCCTCGCCGTGCTTGAGAAGTCGTCGTCGGGCGAATACACGCAATCGATCGCGGGCAACATCCGCTCGACCATGCAGGCGCATGCCGGCGTGTTCCGCACGTCGAAGCTGCTGGCGGAAGGTGTGGACAAGGTCAAGGAATTGTCCGAGCGCGTGAAGCATGTGCACCTGAAGGACAGGTCGAAGGTGTTCAACACCGCGAAGGTCGAAGCGCTGGAACTGGCGAACCTGATCGAAGTGGCGCGTGCCACCATGATCTCGGCCGAAGCGCGCAAGGAAAGCCGCGGCGCGCATGCGCACAGCGACTTCGAACATCGCGACGACGACAACTGGATGAAGCACACGCTGTGGTTCAGCGAAGGCGACAAGCTCGATTACAAGCCGGTGCACATGACGCCGCTGACGGTCGAATCGGTGCCGCCGAAAGCGCGTACCTTCTAAGGCAAAGGGATCGAAATGGCAAAGCGTACTTTTGAAATCTACCGCTATGATCCGGACAAGGACGCGGCGCCCCGCATGCAGACGTACGAGATCAACTCGCATGAGCGCATGTTGCTGGACGCGCTGCTGAAGCTAAAGTCGGTCGACGAAACGCTGTCGTTCCGCCGTTCGTGCCGTGAGGGTGTGTGCGGTTCGGACGCCATGAATATCAACGGCAAGAACGGTTTGGCCTGCTTGCAGAACATGAACGACCTGCCGCAGAAGGTCGTGCTGCGTCCGCTGCCGGGCCTGCCCGTAGTGCGCGACCTAATTTGCGATTTCACGCAGTTTTTCAATCAGTATCACTCGATCAAGCCGTACCTGATCAACGACACGCCGACGCCGGAAAAAGAGCGTCTGCAAACGCCTGAAGAGCGCGACGAACTCGACGGCCTGTACGAGTGCATTCTTTGTGCTAGCTGCTCGACTTCATGCCCGAGCTTTTGGTGGAACCCGGACAAGTTCGTGGGTCCGGCGGGCTTGTTGCAAGCCTATCGATTCATTGCGGACAGCCGTGACGAAGCGACAGGTGAACGTCTCGACAACCTGGAAGATCCGTACCGTCTGTTCCGTTGCCATACGATCATGAATTGCGTCGATGTTTGCCCGAAGGGACTGAATCCTACGAAGGCTATTGGCAAGATCAAAGAATTGATGGTGCGTCGCGCTGTCTGAGAAGGACTTGTGTCATGAATGACTCCGGGCATCAGTCCGACCCTCTACGCCGCGCACGCCTTCACTGGCGCGCGCGGCGCGGTCTGCTGGAGAACGATCTGATCTTCGAGCGTTTTTTCAGCCGATATGAGCATGACCTCAGTGACGCGGACGTTGGAGTTCTGACGCAACTGCTGGAACTGAGCGACAACGACCTGATGAACTTGCTGCTGGCACGCAAAGAACCTAATGGCGAACTGGCCTCGCCGGATATGACCCGCGTGCTGGAGATGCTGCGCTCTGCCTGAGCCAGCCCATGCGGTCGTGCAAGTGTCGTGCGAATTATCGAAAACCTGTTTCCATACTTCGATTGAGGATGTGCTATGACCCCGTCAGATGTTAAAGCCACGCTATCGTTCAGCGACAACTCGCCGAGCGTTGAAATGCCGATCTACAAGGGCACCCTGGGCCCGGACGTAATCGACATCCGCAAGCTGTACGGCCAGACCGGCAAGTTCACGTACGATCCGGGCTTCATGTCGACGGCGGCGTGCAATTCCGCAATTACGTACATCGATGGCGATAAGGGCGAGTTGCTGTATCGCGGGTATCCGATCAAGGAACTCGCGGTCAAGGCTAACTTCATGGAGACCTGCTATGCGCTGTTGCATGGCGATCTGCCGACGGTCCAGCAGAAGGCCGACTTCGTTGAAACCGTCACGAAGCACACGATGGTTCACGAGCAGATGCATTTCTTCTACCGCGGTTTCCGTCGCGATGCACACCCGATGGCGGTGCTCGTGGCGGCTGTCGGTGCACTGTCGACGTTCTATCATGACTCGCTGAATATCAACGACCCGCGTCATCGTGAAGTGTCGGCTATTCGCATGATCGCGAAGCTGCCCACGCTGGTGGCGATGGCGTACAAGTTCACGATTGATCAGCCGTTCGTTTATCCGAAGAACGACCTGTCGTACAGCGCGAACTTCATGCACATGATGTTCTCGAACCCGTGCGAAGAGTACAAGATCAACGACGTGCTCGTGCGCGCGCTGGATCGGATCCTGATCCTGCATGCGGACCATGAGCAGAATGCGTCCACGTCGACCGTGCGTTTGGCCGGGTCGTCGGGTGCAAATCCGTTCGCTTGTATTGCTGCCGGGATTGCTTGTCTTTGGGGCCCGGCGCATGGCGGTGCGAATGAAGCCGCGCTGAACATGCTGGAAGAGATCGGCTCTGTCGACAATATTCCTGAGTTCATCAAGCAGGTCAAGGATAAGAATTCGGGCGTGAAGCTGATGGGCTTCGGGCATCGCGTTTATAAGAACTACGATCCGCGCGCAAAGCTGATGCGTGAAACGTGTCATGAAGTGCTTGAAGAGCTCGGTTTGCATGATGACCCGTTGTTCAAGTTGGCCATAGCGCTGGAAAAGATCGCGCTGGAAGACGAGTACTTTGTGTCGCGTAAGCTGTATCCGAATGTCGACTTCTATTCGGGTATTGTTCAGCGCGCGCTGGGCATTCCGACGGCCATGTTTACGTGTGTGTTTGCAATGGCGCGTACGGCGGGCTGGATTGCTCAGTGGAACGAAATGATCGCTGATCCGGAACAGAAGATTGGCCGTCCGCGTCAATTGTTCATTGGTGAGACGCCGCGCGAAGCGAAGGCGATTGATAAGCGGTGAGTTGCAGTAAGAAATGGTTTGAAGTAAGCCCCGGCGGCGGGTGTTCGCCGGGGCTTTTTGCATTTCTGGGCCTGATTGTTTCCCTGCCTGCCGTCCGTCCAGGGAGTGTCTAAATTTTTGTGTGCGAGATCGGCATAGGGGACGACCATAAGACCGTACCCCTGCCACACCACCCGGCATGCGGGTCCGCACCGGG
>LGTG01000515.1 GCA_001190015.1 Candidatus Burkholderia crenata | reverse complement strand
TACATACGGCTCACGGTTTCGCTCCACGCTTCCTCCCCACGCTCGGTCACCCTCACGCAGTTGCGCTTCAGTTCGTTCGCTGTGGTCAACTCACGGGAGGACTTACACCTCCAAGATTGCGCCCATGCTGGGCGCACGCGTAAGGAGCCCACGTGCATGGGCTCCTTGATCGTAGTTGCGTGGTTTGCTTAGAGTTTGAGGCAAGCGCGGCGTACGCCCTTAAGCGTGCCCCGAGCTTTCTTCAACAAGAGGACCGGGCGCGGTTTTCCAGAGCGGTATCGTGGCGAACCAGCAGGACCGCCGTAACGCCGACCAGTCCTGCTCCTGACAAGCAGAGCAAGCCGGCGTCGAAACTGCCGGTATTGTCCTTGATCCATCCCATGGCGTAAGGTCCGAAGAATCCGGCCAGGTTGCCGAGCGAGTTCACCGCGGCAATGCCGCTCGCTGCGGCCGCCCCCAAAAGAAATGCAGCGGGCAGCGTCCAGATCACCGGCAGGCAGCCGAAGATGCCAAAGCCTGCAATGGACAGCGCGATCATTTTAAGCACGGGATCATCCAGTGCCGTTGATGCCGCGATCCCACCGGCTGCCACCAGTAGCGGGATCGCCACATGCCACTTGCGTTCGAGCTTGCGGTCGGAGCGGCGTCCCCACAGGATCATGCTGAACGCACCGACAATATACGGCAGCGATGTCACCAGCCCCGTCTGGACATTGCCAAGGCCAAATTCCTTGACGATCTGCGACAGGAAGAAACTCAGGCCGTAGTTGGTCGCGTTGGCAACGAAGTAAATAAGCGCGACAACCAGGACCCGCGGGTTGAACAAGGTTTCCCTCACGCTGAAGGAACGCACGGCCTCCCACTGCGCACGTTCCTGTGCTTGCCGTGTTATCAGCCAGTCGCGCTCGTCTGCTGCAAGCCAGGTTGCATCGGCTGGTTTGTCGATGAGATAGAACAGGATTACGAACGACAGGAACAGGGCCGGCAACGCTTCAATCAGATAAACTCACTGCCAGCCGGCGAGGTTCTCGAGTTTATCGAGGTTGAGCAACGCACCGGAGATGGGTGCTCCTATCACGGTGGACAGCGGGATGGCCACCATGAAGTAGCCGACCACGCGAGCCCGGTACGCCGTCGGAAACCACAGCGTCAGCAGGAAGATGATGCCGGAGAAGAATCCCGCTTCGGCAATCCCGAGCAACACCCGCAGGGTGTAGAACAGGTGTGCCGCCGAGAGGCCTGTCAACCGTGAGATCCCGGGGATGAACGCCATTGCGCCGGCAAGGATGTCCCAGGTGAAAATGATCCGCGCGATCCATCGGCGCGCACTGAACTTCTCCAGCAGCAGGTCCGACGGAACCTCGAAAAAGAAATAGGCGATGAAGAAGATCCCGGCGCCGAAACCGAAGGCGCTTGAAGACAGCCCAAAGTCTTTATTCATCTGCAACGCGGCGAAACTGACGTTGACGCGGTCCAGGTACGCTATGAAATAACAGAGGATCAGGAACGGGACGAGTCGCTTCGTCACACGTGCCAAAGTACGGGATTCGAGTTCCACTAGCCTTCCCCCAAGTCAGAGTTTCAAACCTTCGTCATGCGTCGAATGTTCATTTCTCTTTGCCGTAGAAAGCATAGTTTTCCTAAGACGAAGCGGGAAGTAGTACTTAGGTTCAAGCAGTCATTGCAACACCATCATTTA
>LGTG01000514.1 GCA_001190015.1 Candidatus Burkholderia crenata | reverse complement strand
CAAATTTCGAGATGTTGCAACGACCGGTTGAATTCACCCCTCAAGGTTGCGCGGCTTGTGTGAACGTCATCACATCGCCGTTCTTGAGTGTGATCTGCAATTGTCGCGGCGGTCGCATTTGCACGCCGGTTTTTTCGATGTCGGCGAGGTCCTGCAGGAACGGTTGTTCGAGCGCGCTGCCCGGTCCCGGCGTGCAGGCCATTCGCGCACTTGCAAGCGGGCCAAAGGAGAGCTTGCCGTCGATCAGGTCGTAGGTGCCGGTGAAACGGTTGCAGCCGGAAAAGCCATTCGCTTTGCGTTGACCGCCTTGCGTCGAAAAATTCAGGGTGATCGGCGCTCCGGCAGCGCTGCCGGCCGCACTACCAACAGCACTACCGGCCGGATTGGACGGGACCGGGCGCGTCTTGCCGTCGGCATCGGTCCAGCTGGTGAGTTGCCATTGGGTATCGTCCAGAAGCTGGGTCGCGGCCGGGTTGTAAAGATCGGTCGGCGGCGCGGCGCTGTCCGGATGCGTCGGCATTGCGCAACCCGCCAACGCGGTGCCGAAAACGACGGCCGCAATCGACACCATGGCAGCAAATGAGGGCATGGAACGCGGGAACGCAGCATGGACCCGGTTGCGCGCCGAAACACGCGCAGGTTGCGAACGGGAAGGCTGCATCGACATGGAATCTCCTTGGGGCTGGCAAAACCATAAGGATATCGCACTCGTCCTAAGATTGACCAAGGCAAATTGCGGCAAAGTCATTCCAACATGTAAAGAAAAGTTAGCGTGACCGCGCGTTCGATCAAGCGAAAGCTGTCGCGCAGGCGCCCTGCGGCCGCCCGCGCCGTCATTCCGGGTCTGACAGCCGCGGCCGGAAACGCAACACCGATCGGGTTCGGACAAGGGTGAGCGCTAACATCGCGGGCTTGTCAGGCCTCTTTTTCTGGAGCATCCATGCAGAGTGAGAGTGCGAAGTTCGCTGCGGCCGCCGTTTCTTCCCTTCAATCCGGCACGCAGCCGGCGAAAATCGGCACGCCGCTCACGCCCGGCGCGACGCGCGTGATGCTGCTCGGCGTGGAGACGATTGCGGTCGACCGTTACGCCAATGCTCCCGGCCATCAGGTCGCGCATCGCTCGCATGTGATCGACATGACTAACGGCGTGGCCTTGTGAGCGTTGATCGAAGCCGAACAACTCGCCGTCGTGATCCCGACCGCGCGCGCAACCCAGCTCACCATGAACCGCGAAGGCATTCGTCGTCTCGCTGCGGAAACGCTTGGCCTGCCGACGTCGCCGTATGCGTTCGCCGAGTCGCAGGACTAGATGACGGCGGCCATCGGCAGGATCGGTTTTCCGTGCGTGGTGGAAACTGGTGATGTCGTCGTCCGGCAAGGGGCAGTCGGTGCTCAAGCGCCGCCGATATCGAACCTGCCTGGCAGCACGCAATGGCCGGCGGCCGCGTCAATCACGGCCGTGTGATCGTGGAAGGGTTTATCGATTTCGAGTACGAGATCACGCAGCTCACCGTGCGCGCGATCAAGCCCGGAAACGGGCGATCTGCGACGTATTTCTGCGAGCCGATCGGCCATGTCCAGGTGGCGGGCGACGATGTGGAATCGTGGCAACCGCAGGCAATGAGCGCCGCGGCGCTCGCAAAGTCGCGCGATGTTGCCGCGAAGGTCGCCACGGCGCTCGGCGGCCGCGGATTGTTCGTGCGCGGCGACGACGTCTGGTTTTCCGAAGTCAGCCCGCGACCGCATGACACAGGACTGGTCGCGCTTGCAACGCAGCGTTTCTCCGAATTCGACCTGCGCGCGCGATCCTCGGCCTTCCTGTGGATACAACGTTGCGCGCGCCGGGTGCGTCGGCGGTGATTTATGGCGGGCTGGACGAAGCCGGCGTCGCGTTCGAGGGGTGGCCGACGCGCTCGCGGTGCTGGATTCGGACCTGCTCCTGTTCGGCAAACCGGAAAGTTTTGCGAAGCGCCGCATGGGCGTTGCGCTTGCAACCGGACGCAATACACCGACGAAGCGCGGGAACGCGCGAAGCTGGCCGCGTCTAAGGTAAGACCAGTCTCCACTCGATGACGGTAACACGCCTCTCGCGACGAGCTTTTTGCGAGTGGCACGGAGGTTTCAAGTGAAATGGTGTGCAATGGTCGCGCTGTGCTCGACGGTGGTTGGGCTGGCCGGCTGCGGTGTTGCGGCGGCGCCGTGCCGGGGGCGAATTCAACTGGTCGTTGCAACATCTCGAAATTTGGAGGTGTTAAATGGGGCGACCGCGGAGCTGGAGCTCGCAA
>LGTG01000513.1 GCA_001190015.1 Candidatus Burkholderia crenata | reverse complement strand
GATTGGTAAGGCTTACAGATATCCTGTTCGGTTTCGAACTCGCCGAAAAATATGGGTAATTGCAAGCTTCCACCACCGGGTGCCGCGCGTTACCCTTCACCAGCACACCGTCGTTACCCGCCGGAAAACTCTTCGCGCCCAACGTCACTGCCTGGTACACACGCACGTGCTGGCCAACCACCGCCGTCTCGCCGATCACCACGCCCATCCTTCCCGTGATCGATGAAAAAATTCGACCCAATTGTCGCGCCCGGGTAAATGCCGATCCCCGTCGCCGAGTGGGCGATCTCGTTGATGAAGCGCGCGAGCAAGGGTACGCCGAGCTTATGCAAAGCATGCGCCAGACGATGATGCGTTATGGCCCAGATACCCGGATAGCAAAGCAGGATTTCCGTGATGTGCTGCGCGGCTGGGTCGCCCGCGAACGCAGCCTGGATGTCGCTCACCAGCAGCGCCCGGATGGCGGGTAACTGCGCGCCGAATTCACGCGCGAGCCTGAACGCATGTACGCCGAGTTCGGCATCGCTCAGGTCCTGGTTCTCCGGCAGGAAACGCAAGGCACGCCGGATCTGTTCGGAGAGCAGGCGCAAGGTGCTTTCGAGCGTGTGGCCGACATAATAATCCATGCTTTCGGCGGTCAGGTCGGCAGCACCGTAGTGGGTGGAAAACAGCGCTGAGCGCAGTTCATTGACGATCTTCACGATCGCTTCACGCTACGGCAGTTCGCGGATTCCGAGCGGACGGCGCGTGCGGTACAACTGTTCGCGCGACGCCCGCAAGTCGGCCACGATCTTGTCGAGGCCCCATTCGTGGGAGGGTAATTGATCTTCTTTGGAGACGGTCTTGGGCTTGGGCATGTTGGGAGCTTGGGCGGATGACGCCGTGTTGAACGGCACAATCTAACGATGCTCCGAGATTAACCGTTTTTCTGCAAGACCGCCGCCTGGGCGCGAAACACCTTCGAGCGCGCTCAGGACTTGGGTTCGACCTTCACGTGGCTGGCGTCGATCCATCGGACCGCCCAGTCGCGAGCGTGCGCAATAGCTTCGTCGGCGTTGCCAAAGCGCAGGTCAGCAGGGAAAAAACGATTGGCCACAAGTTCACCATCGCTCGATCGCGAGATGACCACGTAGGGTTGGAAACAGCCGTCGCCCTGACGTGCTGGTGCACAATTGAGTAAATAGCCGCGATGTGAAAATGCCGCGTCATATTGCATGAGTCACCCTGATTTTAAGTGCCTCGCTGGATTCGCGATGGTCGTCTCCCGCTCGCTTGAAACGCGCGAAACCGGCAAGCGGCACGAAGCCGTCCGGTGGCGCACGCAGGCCTGGCGAACAGCCAATCATACTCTTGAGAAAACCTCCGTTGGGTTGAAAAAAATCAATTTGGCTTAGAACATTTTTACTGCTGTTTTATCCCGCGGTTTATTCCAACGCGGCTTTGTGCGCCGGAATGTTTCTTGCGGCATGTCTTTTTGTTAACCTGGACAGGTGGAGCGAACCATGAACAACGTACAAAACAACGAATCGCAGGAAAAGCAAACGCAACGCGCAGCGGACAGCCCGCTCAAAAAGCCTGAAACGGAAACTGCCAAAGTCAAACCCGGTGATGTAGCAGCGGTCGCATCGGGACACGAAGCCGGGCTCTGGCAAACGGGCGGCGGTGCGTCTGATTCATCGTTGAAACATGCCGGGCCACTCGGTGAAACCGACGTCACGCGTCGTGCGATCGACGTTCTCAACGACGACACGCTGGACGATACCGTCGATGCCGATGGAAAAAATCGTGACGCCTCGCACGACGAAGCCCTTGCTCGAGCAGAACCCCAACGCGTTTATATCGGCGTGGATGCGACGCTGGTGAATTCGCACTTTGAACAAGGCGACGGCCTGGGCGGTTTCGACAGCCGTCCGGCGCGCAGCGGTCTGGCGCTGGCATTGGAGGAAGGCTTCAGTGTCGTGGATAAAGGCATGGTCGCGCCCGATGTGGAGGAGGTCGAGCGGCAGTACGAATTCGTTGAACGCGATCTCCACGGTTACAGCTTGCGAGGACGCAAGCATTTCGCCATCAACCATGTCAGGCCATCGCGCCTGATCGAAATAAAACGGCGCGAGAAATAACTCGAACAACATACTCACGCCCTGCTGAAAGAGTGAAAGGCGAAAAACGAAAGCCGCCGGTCAATGCGGCTTTCGGTCTTTTCCATTCTTCATGCTATCTGAATCATTTCTTTTCGGGCTTCCCCTTCTTTTTCTCTTCGTCGGATTCAATCCGTGTCACACCGCCAGTTGAAGGCAGATCGCTGGCGGGAAAGGTATCTTCCACTGCGCGGTCGACGTCTTCCTCCTCCCTATGCGAATGTGGGCGCTGTTCCTTCGGTTTCGTTGTGGTCACGCCTGGCTGTTAGCGGCGGTGCAAATCCGACACTAAACGGCGGCGTTGGGTTGAATAGAAGCGAAGTTGACCAGGGGCCGTTGCTGCTAGCCCGTGGTTGTCGGCCTGCTCGTGCTCAGAATGGATCGTCGACATCGGTCAGGCGAGCGTTCACGGGAGGCGCGCGTTGTTCGCGCTGTAGCTCGTGCAGTGCGAGCTGGTAGTGCGTGCAGATCCGCTCGCGTAGATCGTCGATGAGTTCGACGATGGCGAGCGCTTGCTCGGCGGACCAGTTGTCCGGGGT
>LGTG01000043.1 GCA_001190015.1 Candidatus Burkholderia crenata | reverse complement strand
CCGGCGCTGGCTCGCGAATGCGGCGCTGACGCGGTATTCACGAATCGCGACTACGAACCGTCGGCAAAGGCGCGAGATGAGGATATCGGTAAAAAACTGGCCAGCGCGAACGTGGCGTTTTTCACGTTCAAAGACCAGGTCATTTTTCATCAGGACGACGTGCTGACAGACGCGGGCAAGCCGTACACCGTGTTCGCGCCCTATAAGCGCAACTGGCTCGCCTCCCTCACGCCGGATGCGTTGAAGCCGTATGCATCGGAAGAAAATCTTGGCCGGCTGGCGCGCCCGCCGGCTGGCGTGAAGCACGGCATTCCGTCGCTGGAATCGCTTGGATTCAGTGCCGCGTACGCGCCCCCGTTGCCGGCCGGATCGAGCGGCACGTACCAGCTCTTCGACGATTTCCGCGACCGCATGGCCGATTACGACCGCACGCGCGACTTTCCTTCCGTCAAGGGTCCGAGCTATCTCAGCGTGCATCTGCGGCACGGCACGATTTCCATTCGCTCGCTTGCACTGCTCACGACGTTCAGCGCCACGGCGACCGCGGTGCAGAAACGTGGCTGTCCGAATTGATCTGGCGCGATTTCTATTTTTCGGTGCTGCACTATTTCCCGTATGTCGGCATGCCGGGCGACCACAAGGCGTTCAGGCCGGAGTACGACCGTATCGAGTGGTAAACAGGAGATGCTGCCGATGCCAATTTCGCCGCCTGGTGCGAAGGCCGGACGGGTTACCCGCTAGTCGATGCTGCAATGCGCCAGATCAATCAGTCGGGTTACATGCATAACCGCTTGCGAATGGTCGTGGCGAGTTTTCTCACCAAAGATCTGGGGCTTGACTGGCGGCGCGGGGAGCAATATTTTGAGTCACTGCTGAACGACTTCGAGCTGTCATCGAATAATGGCGGGTGGCAATGGGCGTAGTCGAGCGGTTGCGACGCACAGCCGTATTTCCGCATTTTCAATCCGGTCACGCAGTCAGAGAAATTCGATACCCGGGGCAAGTGCATCCGTCATTACGTGCCGGAACTCGCAGCGCTGCCGGATAAAGACATCCATGCGCCGTGGAAAGCAAAACCGGATGCGTTGAAGGTGGCGAAGATTTCGCTGGGCGCTGACTATCCGATGCCAGTCGTCGATCACGATACCGCGCGCAAAATCACGCTCGCGCGTTATGCCGCGGTCAAGTAGTGCAGTTAAGCCGACGCTTACGCTTACGCACGAATTCTGCTGCTAAAAGCGTGAGCGAAAAAACTATCGCGCGACAGCAATACCTCTTTCGATCATCGCAGTCAGCGCCGCCACCGACGCCCCGCCCTCCGAAGGCGCAATTCCCGCCGCAGCCCGATGCAGCATTGCACCCAGCGCTTGAGCACCTTCTCGGAAATCGCGGCATCGAGCGGTGAGCTCTCTGGCGTTGTCTGCGCCTCGTACACAATCCGCCGCCACGCGAGCCCAAGCATGCCGGCCAGCAACGCGAGACATGACCCAGCCCTATCGCACACGCCGCCACACCTAGCCGATATGCCGCGGCGGCTGCCTTGAGCGCAACAGCCACGTCAATGCGCCCAGATCGCGCGTGAAAGCATCACGCGCCTGCTCCCCATTTTGTGCTCCCACGCTTCCTCGGACGCCTGCGACGCCGCAACGTGCCAGTCCACGGTCAGGCCATAATCGCGCAACACATCGACCTGAACCGAATCCTCTGCCGACGCGCCGTATAACGCGTAATCATGCCACAGCAGCGCCAGCGCGGCGCGCACCAGCGACTTGGCGCGTGCGACAAACCGTGCGCCTGGTTGGCCAGAACCAGATTGAAGCGAGCGTACAGACGACGCGCGTCGGCAGCGTTATCGTCATCGGGCTTGTAACCGCAATGCTCCGACAACTGCGCCCGCAAGAAGTCAGAAATCGTAGGGATCGGGACCGGCGAGATCGGCGAGACAGGCGTCGAGGATAGAAACGATTTCCGCCTCCCTTCAACTCGCCCGCCTTCGAGCACAGCAGCATAAGCAGTACACGCTCGTAGTGCGCCCGCACGCGGGCAAGGCGCTCGGAGGAAATAGAACGCAGCGTAGCCGGCGGAATGGCGCGGCCGGCGAGCGCAAGGTCATCGAAGGAAACGGGCACGGCCCGGGTATGCGCGGCCATCAGCGCATACAGTCCGCGATAATGCTCGAAGAGGAGCGTGGAGCAGGCAAGCTCACGCAGATTGCGGCGCTCCACGGCCGCGCTGAAATCACGCAGCGCCTCGGCGAACTGGTTGCGATTTTTGTCGCTGAGCCCGGCAAGCGGTGACACCAGCACCAAGGTCTCGCCAAACCGCTGCGCCGGCAGCCAGCCGGCCGACTGCAATGCGCCAATCTCGCGGCGCAAGACACCGAGCGTGTCGCCTTCGCGCACGAATGCGTGCACAGGGCGAGCGTCGGTCAGCGCCATCTCCGCAATCCGCACGGCGTCCCTGCGCGGATTGGGCAATGCCTGGAACGTGTTGCTCAAGCCGGATTGAGTTGTCATGGAACGCTCACGAGCCGATGCGCGGCGCAACGCCAAGCATCGGATGGATCTTGATCGAACCCGGGTGCATTTTTGCCGATGCATGCCGTCGCATCCCCTCTGGCGATAAAACCCAGATACACGCCGGAAGAGTCGAGTCGGGTCGAGCCAACTCGCTGACCAAGCGTTCCTGCTCACTGGTCTAACCGTGGTCTAACTGACCATCATGCGCGCCACGAATCACTAAAGGTCGAGCCGCGCGAACCGTACGACTTATTTATTTGCCCACATATAAACAAGGCGCGCCGCATGAAGGCATCCCATCCATGCGGCGCGGTTGTTCCTTCACGACGTCCGAGCCTTTGCTCAGATCTGGACCAATTCGAAGTCTTCCTTGCGTGCGCCGCATTCGGGACACGTCCAGTTAATTGAAACGTCTTCCCAGCGAGTGCCCGGCGTAATTCCTTCCTCGGGCAGTCCAGCTTCTTCGTCATAAATCCAGCCACAAATCAGGCACATCCAGCTTCTGTTTCTGTATTCCATACTTATGTCGCGTCGGGCAATCGGTTAAATGAGTGCATGATGGTACCGGTTTGGCGGCGCGATGCCTAGCAATGCAGCAGCGCTGGCCGATCGGCCGGGATACTCGGACGGCTTCGAGCATCGTCGGTCCCCCCGGCGGCACAGCTCGCTCAAGCACTACACAGCCCGCGACGCCCTCCCAGCAAGTATCGGTCCTTCGTTGCACCGGTTTTGCAGGATCGATCAACCCGCTTTGGTGCGAAAAAAAGCTATCTCAGTGCTTGCGTGACTTTAGGCCGCATAATGGAACAGTTTGAGCCGACTCCTGGCCTGGCCGCTTGAATAGCCGATAGAGATTGAACCCACGAATATTCCGATGCCCAGCGACACCCCTCCTATTGTTCTAACTTTTGGCCTGTCCGACCCCACGGGCGGCTCCGGCCTGCAGGCAGACCTGCTGGACACTTTGCCAGCATGGGCTGCCACGAGCTGACTGTCCTGACCGGTTACACCGTGCGCGATTCGGCGACCTGCGACGAAGTCACCGGGCTCGACCCCGACACCGTTGGCACTCAGGCCCGCATGTTGCTGGAAGATATGCCGGTAGCGGCCTTCAAGATCGGCGCGGCAACGCGTGCGGAAGTGGTCAGTCAGCGCCATTGCGGAAGTGGTCGCCGATTACGACGAAGTGCCGCTGGTCCTCGCACTCGACTTCACGCTCGACGACGAACACGTGCTGGCGGCGGACGAATTGCGCGAATCGATGGCGGATTTGCTGGTGCCGCAAACCACCATGCTCGTCGCCGATCACGCCACGCTTCTGCAGCTCGCGCAGCCTGACGGCGACGCCGAAGCGCCCACGCTCGATGCTGCGATCTCGCATTTGCTGTCGCAAGGCTACGAGTACATCTTGGGCGACGGAAACAGGCACGCATCGGCATGTGAACACGCTTTACGGCGAGGAAGGCCAAATCCGGCAGGACACGTGGGACCGTACCGAGCACCGCATGTGGGCATTACCGACACGCTCGGGTCCACCATCGCTGCGTTGCTTGCCAACGGGCAAGGAACCTGCGGAAGCCGCGCGCGAAGCACAGGAATATGTGTTCCAGGCGACCCGCG
The DNA here is from genome assembly GCA_001190015.1 of Candidatus Burkholderia crenata. Taxonomy (GTDB): domain Bacteria; phylum Pseudomonadota; class Gammaproteobacteria; order Burkholderiales; family Burkholderiaceae; genus Caballeronia; species Caballeronia crenata. The sequence continues at coordinate 1,288 of LGTG01000043.1, read as the reverse complement.
CCGCCTTCAGGCCTGGCATGGGCGCTTATTTGTCGGATCGATTTTTCTGGGCACGTTCGAACGATGACGACGAGACACCGCCCGTGGTGGTCGATACACCCTCCGTTGCGCCGGGCGAAGCCCACCACTACCACTGATGCTTTCCTGCAGCGAGACTGACATATGCCGCTGCGCAAAACATCGCTCCACCCGCTCAAGCACAGCCCCGGCCCCATACGGGTCGGCTGCGCTGGCTGGGGTATCACGGACGCGGTCGCGGAACACTTCCCCGGCGACGATACTCACCTCGCCCGTTATTCGCAGATGCTGACCTGCGTCGAAATCAACTCCAGCTTTTACCGGCCGCATCGGGCGGATACGTCGCTGGTGTATTTCCGGCTGCACGGCTCGCCGGAGATGTACCAGTCATCGTACGAATACCCCTACCTCGATGCCCTCGCGCTCACGCTGCATGACCGGGCAAAAAAAGAGTATGGTGCATCTTCGACAACACCGTCGCCGGCCACGCCCAGTTCAACGCGCGTCCGAAACGCGCTACCGTCAGGGAGAAAGCCGATGCTTGAGTGCAGAAAATGGCTGGGTGCGCGGCTTATTGCAGGTGCGCTGGTGGCCGTCAGTTCCGCTGCGGCGTTCGCCCAGACGGCTCCCGCTGCAACTAACACGAATTCGAACGCTACGCCCGTCGGCAACGGGACCTTTTTGCTGACCATTTTCCTGAAGCATGACCAGTCGGAAACGCTGCCGAAGATCAACGAGCAACTGAAAGAGCAAGGCTTCTTCAAGGCGTTTCCGCCACTGGGCGTTCAGGTGGTTTCGTCGTACGTGATGATGGGTATCGGGCCAGGTAAGTTCACGTTGTCAAGCTGCGCGTTCCTGCCGATAAATATATCACGCGATCGAAAATACCGCGTGGGGAGGCTACCGGACCGAGTTCTATCCGACCTACGACTACAAGGCGGTCGCCGAACAGATGCGAGCACAGAACAACAAGTAGCGGGGCGTTTCTCAAGCCCACAAAAAAACCCGCATCGTTGCCGATGCGGGTTTTTTTGGGGCAAACACCGGGCTCCCCGAAGAAGCCCGCGCTGCCCTATAATTCAGGCCAGGCTCGAAATTACATGTCCATGCCCATACCGCCCATGCCGCCGCCCATCGGAGGAGCATCGTCCTTCGGCAGTTCCGATACAGCGCAGTCGGTCGTCAGCAGCAGACCTGCCACCGATGCCGCGTTTTGCAGTGCCGTACGCGCCACCTTGGTCGGGTCCACAACACCGGCTTCGACCAGGTC
>LGTG01000512.1 GCA_001190015.1 Candidatus Burkholderia crenata | reverse complement strand
TGCTTCGGTCGTCATGACGGGGCACTTTTCAGCAGCCTGCTAAAGAGTGCTGCCGCCAAAGCACCTTGAGAATATCGGCAAAATTTTAGCCAATCCCGTTGCGAATCCCGATGATGCGTATTGGATCGAAAAATATGGGAAAGGTGGTTTTGCGAGCGTGGCTACTGCCGACGTCAAGCAAGGTGTAGCGTTTTTCCCATGGAACAAATGGATCTCCATTCCACAGCAATACATAGATAGCACTATGCTTCACGAAACAGGGCATCAGGTGAGCGAGGTGCTCTGGAAAGACCCTAAGACGAAACAGAGTTGGATCGATGCAATCGGAAGCGACGGTACAGTGCCGTCTCGCTACGCCCAAGAGAATGCGAACGAAGATTTCTCAGAGTCAGCCAACATGTACTGGTCGAGCAAAGGGACGCGTTGCGAGGCAGAAGGACGTAAGCGCTACCCTGCACGTTATGCCTACCTCGACAAGATTTCACAATGAACCGTAAAGCGCTTATGTCGATGGGTGCCGTTCTAGCGGCGCTCGCATATGGGTGCGTAATCACCGGAGCAAAGAGCATGACTCAAGATTTTCCACCGCGCGTTCAGGCTCCGAACGCCCCCCACCCCGAGACTGTGACGTTTGTGTATCTTTGGAACGATTCGCGAGAGGTGTTAGCGGCGGTGCAAATCCGACACCAAACGGCGGCG
>LGTG01000511.1 GCA_001190015.1 Candidatus Burkholderia crenata | reverse complement strand
CAACGACGCTAACAGAAAGGATTCTTTATTAACAGAGAACCGTAGAAAAATATGGGTAATTGCAAGCGGCGCAAGTGCGTACGGGTCAGCACGACACGCACTTCGTGACATGCCGGGTTCGCGCCTCGGCCGGAGACGGCGAGAGCCTGTTCGTGAACGTGATCGCCTTCGACGATACCGTCAAGGATGTGCTCCAGGCGCTGGATGACGGCGACAGCGTATCGCTTGCCGGCGCACTCACGCCGAAGACCTGGACCGACAAGCAAGGTAACGCAAAACCGGCGCTGGACATGGTCGTGCATGCGGTGCTGACTGCCTACCATGTGCAGCGCAAACGTCGCGTTGTACGCGGTGAAGCGGGACAAACGGACCCGCAGCTCCGACGATCTGGACGACGACGAAGTCTGAATTCACCCTGGCGCGCGCGACGACTTGCCGGCCGGGCGAAGCGCCGCTGCTTGATCGAAGAAAAACCGGCAGCCCATCGGGCTGCCGCGTCCGTCAGCAATTCAACGCCAAAATCAACGGATGATCGCAGTAGATCCGGTTCTCATAAACCTGGCCATTGCTGTGGCGGACGCAATCCACGCCTTCGAAGCGCAACGGTACATCGCCGTGCGTCCCCGTGGTAATCCAGCGGATGAAGACCCTTATCGCCACGGCTCGCGTAGTCAGCGACTTCCAGCCTGAAATCCGGAACGCGACGCAACAGTTCATGCAGCGGCCGCACATAGGCCTCCACGCCCTTCAACGACGCCTGCAAACCCGGCCAATATCCTTCAATATCCGACGCCAGTTCATCGCTCGGCCGGCTGAAGTCCGGCGCGACCCAGAACGCGGCATACTTCTTCTCCACGCACCATGCCGGACCAATCAGCGTGCTGTCGAGAAAACCGGTAATGCCGGCAAACCGTCCATCAATGGAAAATTCGCCTACATCCGTCCCGCTCGCCAGTTGCCGGCCGCCGGCATCGACCAGACGCCAACTGAAGCGGACCATTACCCCCGTCGCATCGATCCCGCCAACACGCTCGAACTTCAACCCCGGCATCTGCGCCTGGAATACGCCGATCATCTCGGCGAAGCCTTTCGGGCCCGTACTGCTCATCATCAGATCCGTGTAACGGGCGCCATCGAGCAAAACCAGCTCTGCGAGGACGCTACGGCGCGAAGAATCCGTCTCGTTCCATGTATCGATATAACGCCACCAGAACGTCATGCTCAGTCATGATTCCCTCCTTCGATAATCTTCGAGCTATAGGCCGAACTGGATTAGCGCGGCCTGGATGCAATATTCGGGACAAGCATGTCGTGCGTCGATTACCTGGTAGGTAATGGAGCAATGTGCGCCGGTTTGATAAGGTACAAACATGAACACATTGACTGCGACGGCTGTGGGGGCTGTGGGTATTGGCCCAATGATCAGGCACTGGCGCGAACGACGTCGCATGAGCCAGCTTTATCTGGCCAGCGAAGCGGAAATCTCGAACCGGCATCTGAGTTTTATCGAAAAGGGGCGCGCTGCACCGAGTCGCGCGATGGTGCTGCGGCTCGCAGAGTATTTCGAGGTGCCGCTGCGCGAACGTAACGAGTTGTTGACCGCGGCAGGGTTCGCGCCAGTGCTCCAGGAACGTTCACTCGACCACCAATCGATGCAGCCCGCGCAAACCGCCGTCGAGCAGATCCTGAAAGGGCACGAGCCGTATCCGGCACTGGCTATAGACCGGCATTGGAACCTGGTGTCAGCAAAAGGTGCTGTGGCTGCGCTTTGCCGATGCTGATCCGTCGTTGCTGGAAGCGCCGGTGAATGTGTTGCGGTTGAGTTTGCATCCGCAGGGGTTGGCGTCGAAGATCGTGAATCTCCGGCAATGGCGCGCGCATTTGCTTGAACGGCTGGAGCGTCAGATCGCGCTCACGGCCGATCCGCAGTTGGGCGCATTGCGTGACGAGTAGCGTTATCCGGGGGAATTCGATCGCGATGACGCGGGGGAATCTTCTATCGTGATCCCGTTTGTGTTGAACACCGCTGGGGGACAGTTATCGTTCATCAGTAACGGTGATATCCGGTACGCCGATCGATATCACGTTGTCAGAGCTGGCAATCGAGCTGTTTTTCCCGGCAGATGAAGCGACGGCGATGGCATTCAGGCGTTGAAATGTGACCATGCAGTCCTGCTTCCGCAGTCCTGATTCATGAGTCAACCTGACCGCGCCCCAAAAAAGTCCCGTAAGTCGTTAGACCTACGGGGCTTTGCATTCTTCTGGCGGAGACGGAGGGATTCGAACCCTCGATCCAGATTTTAGCCCAGATGCTCCCTTAGCAGGGGAGTACCTTCAACCTCTCGGCCACGTCTCCTGCACTTTTTGTCACGCGGAGCCAATGCAACTAATTATAAATCATAGCGGGTTAGCCGCCGCGGGTCAATTTCGTGAAACAAAATTTTTCATCTCGTGAATTGCGGCGAGCAGCGTTTTGCTGCAAGTTCCGCCGCTTATTGCGACTCTTGTAATTACCCATATTTTTTGGCGAGTTCGAAACCGAGCAGGATATCTGTAAGCCTTACCAATCCTCGCCAGACAACGATATTGCCCGGAGGCGGATCATTGGCTCGGGCCAGATAGCGACCCAGTTGGGCAAGTTTGACGGTATAACGTGTAAGGGGTTCGGCGGTTGAAGTCTTCGCGGGATCTTTAACCAACTGATCAAGCAGCTGTATTTCAGTTGGTGTCGTCGCGATTTCGGCGGGCAGCGGCGGGGCAGGCCCGGTTCCCGCCGTTTTCCAGAAGAAACGCCAGCTTACGATGCAGAATA
>LGTG01000510.1 GCA_001190015.1 Candidatus Burkholderia crenata | reverse complement strand
TTAACAGAAAATCGTAGAAAAATATGGGTAATTGCAAGACTGCAAAGGGGATCATCTCCGCAATTCGCACCGCGTGGAAGCGAGAAATGTCCGCCGCAGTGCAGCATTGAATGGGCGTTCAGGGCGACCGTCCCGCGACTTGTGTAAAGCGGACGCGAATGTCGGAAAAGGTCAAGAATACGTCTAAATTCATAAATTGGCATGTTGGGTGAACGTCAAGAATAGACGCATCGAAAAGCGGTGATGAGAATGGTTTCCAGTGCCTTTGCATGTTGGCCTCAGAAGCAACCCGCCTTTCAAAAAACGACTTGTCCCCGAACCCACGGATGCCTCAATGTCAAATTCCCAGACTCGCCCCGCCGCCCCGTTCTTCGAAGAACCTCTTGCCACGCGCGACGCGCCAGTACGCAGGGCCATCCTGAAAGAGCTGGAATGCCAGCAGTCGCAGGTTGAACTGATCGCGTCGGAAAACATTGTCTCGCGCGCCGTTCTTGAAGCGCAGGGCTCGGTGCTGACAAATAAATATGCGGAAGGTTATCCGGGCAAGCGGTATTACGGCGGCTGCGAATTCGTCGATGAAATCGAAACTCTCGCGATCGATCGTGTAAAGCAGATCTTCAATGCGCAGTTCGCCAACGTGCAACCGCATTCGGGTGCGCGAGCGAACGGCGCCGTCATGTTTGCGTTGCTAAACCCGGTGACACCGTGCTCGGCATGTCGCTCGATGCAGGCGGTCACCTGACGCACGGCGCGAAGCCGGTGCTTTCCGGCAAGTGGTTCAACGCGATCCAGTACGGCGTGAACCGTGAGACCATGCTGATCGACTACGAGCAGATTGAAGAACTCGCGATGCCGCATAAACCGACGTTGCTGATCGCCGGGTTCTCGGCGTACCCGCGCGAGCTGGACTTTGTGCGGCCCGCGTGGCGGTTTTGTCCTGACCAATGACGAGGACATTTTGCCAAGAAGATCAATTCAGCGGTGTTCCCAGGCCTCCAGGGCGGTCCGCTGATGCACGTGATCGCTTGGTAAGGCCGTGGCCTTAGGCGAGGCGCTGCAGCCAAGTTTCAAGACTTACATCGACAACGTGCTGGCCAACGCGAAGGCGCTCGGCGAAGTGCTAAAGGCCGGTGGCGTGGATCTCGTCACGGGCGGTACGGACAACCACTTGCTGCTCGTTGACCTGCGTCCGAAGGGTTTGAAGGGCAACCAGGTCGAGCATGCGCTGGAACGCGCCGACATCACCTGCAACAAGAACGGCATCCCGTTCGACCCGGAAAAGCCCACGCAGGCGTGCGTCTCGGCACGTCGGCCGGCACCACGCGTGGTTTTGGCGTGGCAGAGTTCCGTGACATCGGTCGCCTGATCGTGGAAGTGTTCGACGCACTGCGCGACCACCCCGACGGTCACGCTGAGACCGAACATCGTGTGCGCCGCGAAATCTTCGCGCTGTGCGAACGCTTCTCCATTTATTGACTACGCTATCCATTCCTAGAGCATGAGATAAGCACACTGCACGACAACAGCATCATCATCGACGGCCTGAATATTTCGAAGTTCGAGCCGTCGGTATTCGAGGACATGAGAAAGGGCGGCGTGACCGCGGTGAACTGCACTGTGTCGGTCTGCTGGGAGAGCTTCCAGAAGACCGTGGACAACATTGCTAAAATGCGTCAGATGATGCGCGAGCACAGCAACATTCTCACGCTCGTGCGCACGACGGACGACATTCGCCACGCGAAGAAAGAGAACAAGACGGGCATCATTTTTGGTTTCCAGAACGCGCATGCGTTCGAGGACAATCTGGGGTACATCGAAACGTTCAAGCAGCTTGGCGTGAACTTGGTGCAGCTTTGTTACAACACGCAGAACCTCGTGGGTACCGGTTGTTATGAGCGCGATGGCGGTCTCTCGGGTTTCGGCCGCGAAGTGATCCAGGAAATGAATCGCGTGGGCATCATGGTCGACCTGTCGCACGTGGGCGGCAAGACGTCTTCCGAAGCCATCCCTTTCTCGAAGAAGCCGGTGTGTTATTCGCATTGCTGCCCTTCGGGCCTGAAGGAACATCCGCGCAACAAGACCGACGAGCAGCTTAACAGGCTGTTGAAATTGGGTCCCGTGTAAGCGGGGTTTGAGGGAAAAGCGTTATGGATATCGTGTTCATAATCTTTGGCGATGGATGCGATGCGCGGATTGGATGAGATGCAAGAACCTCTGTTTACTAC
>LGTG01000509.1 GCA_001190015.1 Candidatus Burkholderia crenata | reverse complement strand
CCCCACCCCCCCCCCCCCCCCCCCCCCCCCCCCCCCCCCCCGCCCGCGCATGGCCTCATTGGCCTCCCGGTTTGTTGCGAGCTCCAGCTCCGCGGTCGCCCCATTTAACACCTCCAAATTTCGAGATGTTGCAACGACCGGTTGAATTCGCCCTATGCGCCGCGCGTTTCGCCGCGAGAATCTTGGTCAGCATGCCGCCGCGGCCCAGGCTGGAACCCGCGCCGCCCGCCATGGCTTCGAGTTCCGGCGTGCCCGCATCAGCTTGCTCAACCAGCGTGGCCGTAGGATCGTGACGGGGATCCGCCGTAAATAAACCTCGCTGGTCGGTGATGATGATCGGCGCGTCGCCTTCTATGATGAGATTCGCTACCAGCGCGCCGAGCGTGCCGTTGTCGCCGAATTTGATTTCGTCGGTAATGACGGTGTCGTTTTCGTTGATGATCGGCACGCAACCCAAGCGCAGGAAGGTGAGCAGCGTTGAGCACGCGTTCAGGTAGCGTTCACGGTCGGCGAGATCGGCGCGTGGCGTGAGGAGAATCTGCGCCGTGCGCATGCCATGCTTGCCGAAACTGCTTTCGTAGACTTGCGCCTGCGCCAAACCCATCTGGCCAACAGCCGCAGCAGCCTGTAATTCGTCAATCTCGCGCGGCCCAGCGGGCGATGGCCGCGTGGTCGAGCCCACGCCCGTCGTTGGTCACCAGGCTCGATCCCACTTTCACTACGAGTCGCTTCGAAGCGGCTATAACGGAACGCATCTGATGCATTTCTCCTCGGATTTGCCTCGATAACCACGGGCCAAACTTTTTTACGCTTCGTCTTCGTCGATTTCCGGCGCGCGCTGCGGCGCCACGGCGGTGGGTTCGTCACGGAAACGGACATCCGCGGCGAGATCTTCGGCTTCCGCCGCTCTCGACGCATCCGAATTCTTCGAGATGTAGTCAAAAATGGCGTACGTCAGGCTTTCGCAGCCCTGACCCGTCAGCGCCAAAATTTCGAACACCGGACCATCCCATTCGTAACGCTTGATGAAGTCCGCCACGCGCGATTTACGCTCATCTTCCGGCACCATGTCGAGCTTGTTTAGCACAAGCCAGCGCGGCTTTTCATACAACGCTTCGTCATATTTGCGCAATTCGTTGACGATCGCACGCGCCTCTACAACGGGATCGACTGCGTCGTCTAACGGGGCCAGATCAACAAGATGCAATAGCACGCCAGTGCGCTGCAAGTGCCTCAGGAACCGGTGACCCAGACCCGCGCCTTCCGCCGCGCCTCCGATCAAGCCCGGAATATCCGCAATGACGAAGCTCTTTTCTAGTCTCACGCGCACAACGCCGAGATTCGGCGCGAGCGTGGTAAATGGATAGTCGGCAATTTTCGGCCGTGCATTCGACACCGCCGTGATGAACGTGGATTTACCCGCGTTCGGCATGCCGAGCAGACCGACGTCGGCAAGCACTTTTAACTCGAGGTGCAGCATGCGCCTGTCGCCCGGCTTGCCTTCCGTCTTCTGGCGCGGTGCGCGGTTCGTACTCGACTTGAAGTGCAGGTTGCCAAGGCCGCCCGCTCCGCCGTGCGCAATCAGCACGCTCTGGTTGTGCTCGGTCAGGTCGGCGATTAACTCGCCCGTTTCCGTATCCGCGATGATCGTACCGACCGGCATGCGCAAGATGATGTCGTCGCCGCCCTTGCCGTAGCAGTCGGCACCGCGGCCGTTTTCGCCGTTGCGCGCCTGGTGTTTCTTCGCGTACCGGTAGTCGATCAGCGTGTTAATGTTGCGGTCCGCAACCGCGTACACGCTGCCGCCCCGGCCGCCGTCGCCGCCGTCAGGTCCGCCGAACGGGACGAACTTCTCGCGCCGCATCGACGCGCTGCCATCCCCTCCGTCGCCGGCGATAACTTCAATTCTCGCTTCGTCAATGAACTTCATGAGTTGCTCCGTCCCGTGTTTCACTTTGCATGGGACTGGAGTAAGCGCTAAAACACCCACTCCAGTCGACACACTATTCTGCCGCGACCGGCCGATGGCAGCCACTAGGCCATTCGATATATGCCACTGGTTAGCCACGGCCAATAATAAAAGCACCGCGAACTTCGCGGGACCTTTTCCGGTCCTGAAGCCCGTGCCCTTGATGAACCTTAGGTAGCCGGGACGACGTTGACCAGATGCTTCTTTGCTGCGCCCTTCGTCGAAAACGTGACGTGGCCGTCGGTCAGCGCGAACAAGGTGTGATCCTTGCCCATGCAGACGTTGTCGCCCGGGTGCATGCGCGTACCGCGCTGGCGAACAATGATACCGCCTGCGTTGATTGCCTGGCCGCCGTAAACCTTCACGCCGAGGCGCTTTGATTCAGAGTTGCGACCATTGCGGGATGACCCGCCTGCTTTTTTGTGTGCCATTTAATAGCTCCTTGACTGTTTAGCTTATCGACTGCAACGCTTATGCACCGTTGATAGCGTCGATACGTAGTTCGGTGTAGTTCTGGCGATGGCCAGCGTGCTTTTGGTAGTGCTTCCGGCGACGCATCTTGAAGATCGTGACCTTCTTATGACGACCCTGGGACACGACGGTAGCTATGACGGAAGCCCCACTGACCAGCGGTGCACCGAACTGAATCGATTCACCTTCGCCTACTGCGAGAACCTGGTCGAGCGTGATTTCAGCGTCAATGTCTGCCGGTATCTGTTCTACTTTCAATTTTTCGCCGACAGTAACCTTATACTGCTTACCACCGGTTTTTAAGACCGCGTACACGTACATTGAGAACCTCACTCTGAATTCATTTTTCCGCACACCGTGCGCGAAAAGGCGTAATTATACAGAGAGAGTTAGGCTCTCCGTTAAAACCCTTGTACATCGCGAAAACTGAGGCGGTTGCCGCCCGGACTGAGCAACGTACACGGGCCATGCACGCACCATTATCGCGATTTTTCCGCCTGACGCCGCGCGTTAGGCTTGCCGCGGCGGCCTGCGCGGTTCGTCCGAGGCGTCTTTAAGAGGCGGCTATCGGCCGATTCGCCTTATAATTCGCGGCATTACTCTAATTGCCGATCATGTCGTCCACTGCCATTTCCTTCCCAAACGCCGCCAACGTGCTCGAGCCTATCGCCGAGGACGTGCAGCAGGTCAATCGCGTCATCCGACAGCGCCTGGCATCCGAAGTGATGCTGATCAACCAGATTTCCGAGTACATCATCGGGGCCGGCGGCAAACGGCTCCGGCCCGCATTGTTGCTGCTGGTCGCAGGCGCGCTCGGTGACACCACCGGGCACCGGCACGAACTGGCCGCGGTCGTCGAGTTCATCCATACGGCCACGCTGTTGCATGATGACGTAGTTGACAAATCCGATCTCCGGCGCGGCCGGAAAACCGCGAATGCGCTGTTCGGCAACGCGGCGAGCGTGCTCGTTGGCGACTTTTTGTATTCGCGTTCCTTCGAAATGATGGTCGGCATGGGCAAGATGCGCGTGATGGAGATCCTGTCGGTTGCGACCAACGTGATCTCGGAAGGCGAAGTCCTGCAGTTGCTCAACATGCACGACCCGGATGTGGACGAAGCGCGTTACATGCAGGTGATTCGCTACAAGACGGCCAAGCTTTTCGAAGCGGCGGCACAACTGGGTGCGGTTTTGTCGGGGTCGGATGCCCGGACGGAAGCAGCGGCGGCGGAATTTGGCCGGCGCATTGGCACGGCGTTTCAGATCATGGACGACTGGCTCGATTACACAGGCACGGCGGAGTCGATGGGTAAAAACGCCGGTGACGATTTGCGCGAAGGCAAACCCACGCTGCCTCTGATTTATCTGATGGAGCACGGTTCGGCCGAACAGGCAACGCTTGCGCGTGAGGCGATCGAGCAAGGCGGCACCGATAAATTCGATACCATCTTCGAAGCCATCACGAAGTCGGGCGCGCTCGATCACACGTTGAAATGCGCGCGGCAGGAAGCTCAGGCGGCGGCGAATGCGATTTCTTCGTTTCCGGATTCCATTTTTAAAGAGAGCCTGCTAGAATTATGCTCTTACTCGACGGCAAGACAGTCGTGAAAAGGAAACGAACCGTCTCAGAGTGAACATTCGGGGTGTAGCTTAGCCTGGTAGAGCGTTACGTTCGGGACGTAGAGGCCGGAGGTTCGAATCCTCTCACCCCGACCAGAATTAATAAAAAACCGCCCAGCTTGCTGGGCGGTTTTTTATTTTGGGCCGTCGATTTTTTAGTCATCGATTATTCTTCGCGATTTATAGCTCGGCGCAAGGTTCGCACCGCCATCGTCAGATTTAACAACAACACGGCGTTCGCTCATGTCCTCCCTCAGATTTTCACCAGCCAGAAGAATGTCCGTGGGCCAGCGAATCGGACTGTGGTTCGTGTTCTTGTATTTCCTGATCGGCGGCGCATGCCACTTCTTGGGCGAATTCAACCGGTCGTTGCAACATCTCGAAATTTGGAGGTGTTAAAATGGGGCGACCGCGGGGCTGGGGCTCGCAACAAAGGAGGCCGATGATGCCATCGCTGGGCAGGCCAGGTGTCAATCAGTTTGAGACGAAGCAAGCGTTCTGGAAATTTATTGCCGAGGGAATGGAAAGTGACGCTGCGGCGCTGGCCTGCGGCGTGTCACAACCGTTGGGTCCGCGATGGTTTCGCGAAGCCGGCGGCATGCCGCCGATTGAGTTGGTGCCTCGCTCGGGCCGATACCTATCATTCTCAGAACGTGAGGAGATTGCGCTGCTGTGGGCTCAAGATTACGGGATTCGAGAGATCGCACG
>LGTG01000508.1 GCA_001190015.1 Candidatus Burkholderia crenata | reverse complement strand
ATAGATGACGCCAAACAGCCCGTTGAGCCGTTTCAACGCTTCGTTGACCAGCAGTCGAATTGGTCTCAGCGGGTGATCCGCCGGGACGAAATCCTCCAGCTTAACCGTAGTAAACAGAGGTTCTTGCATCTCATCCAATCCGCGCATCGCATCCATCGCCAAAGATTATCAACACGATATCCATAACGCTTGTCCCTGAAACCCCGCTTACACGGGACCCAATTTCAACAGCCTGCTAATCAGCATAACGGACGGATTTGCGTCGTGCAACGTTGCGCCAGACAAGAAGTCCGCGTAGTCGCTGACTGAATGGTCGATCAGGCCTTTAAATTCGGGCGCTGCGGGTGCAACTGCGTTGATATCTTTTGTCGACTTATTAATTAGGATATTTTAGTAATTATATTTTGACTTGAGCTGAATTTCAAAAAGCACGACGTTTCGATATTGACGCGTAAGACGGATCTGCCTCAGGAGGAGACTTGACGAACACGCACTTCATTCTGCGCCAGCAGATGGAGTGTTAATACTGGAAAACTCTTAATCATTCAATTTATCGAAACAGTGGTTTCTAAAAACGAAATTGTCCACGATTGCTTCGCCGATCATTTCCCGCAATCGGCCGACGAAGGAACGCATACTCCAAAAAAAAGCACCCCGAAGGGCGCATGCACAAAAGCGTACCAGTCTCAATTTACCGCGCCAGCAACAACGCGTTCGTGCGCTTCACAAAGCTTGCCGGATCTTCCAGCGTGCCGCCTTCAGCCAGCATCGCCTGATCGAACAGCAGATGACACCAGTCGCCGAAATCCGCATCGTCAGCGTGAAGCTTCTTGACCAGCGGATGCTCCGGATTCACTTCGAGGATCGGCTGCATCTGCGGCGCTTGCTGACCGGCTTGCTTCAACATGCGTTGCAAGTATCCGCTCATGTCGCCGTCATCAGCGACGAGACACGTCGGCGAATCGGTCAGGCGGAACGTCAGGCGCACATCCTTCGCCTTGCCTTCCAGCGCCGCCTTCATACTTTCCACGAGCGGCTTCAATTCTTCGCTAACCTTCTCCTGCGCCTGCTTTTCCTCGTCGTTCAGCGCGCCAAGATCCAGGTCGCCGCGCGCCACGCTTTGCAGCGGTTTGCCATCGAATTCGTTTAGGAACGACAACATCCATTCATCGACGCGATCCGTCAGCAGCAGCACTTCCACACCCTTCTTGCGGAACACTTCCAGATGTGGGCTGTTCTTCGCGGCCTGCCACGTATCGGCGGTGATGTAATAGATCTTCGTCTGTTCGGGCTTCATGCGCGCAACGTAGTCGGCGAGCGCCACCGTCTGCTCAGACGAATCCGTATGCGTTGAAGCAAAGCGCACGAGCTTAGCAATCCGTTCGCGATTGCCGTAATCCTCGCTGATGCCTTCCTTGAACACCTGTCCGAACTCTTTCCAGAAGCTGGCGTATTTGGCTTTCTCAGTCTCATCCGTCGCTTCGGCTGACGACGATGCTACCTCTTCCAGCATCGACAGAACGCGCTTGGTCACGCCTTCGCGAATGGCCTTCACGTCGCGGCTTTCCTGCAGGATTTCACGCGATACATTCAGCGGCAGATCAGCCGAATCGACCACGCCCTTCACGAAGCGTAGATACGCAGGCACGAGTTGTTCCGCGCCGTCCATGATGAACACGCGCTTCACATACAGCTTCAAACCACCGCGATGATCGCGGTTCCACATATCGAACGGCGCGTGCTTCGGCACATACAGCAACTGCGTGTATTCGCTACGGCCTTCCACCCGGTTGTGGGTCCACGCGAGCGGATCGTCGTGATCGTGAGAAAGGTGTTGATAGAACTGCTTGTATTGCTCGTCGGTGATGTCACTCTTCGAACGCGTCCACAACGCGCTCGCCTGGTTCACCGTCTCGTCTTCGTCCTTCGTGACCATCTCGGACTTCTCGGCATCCCACTCTTCCTTTTTCATCAGGATGGGCAATGCGACGTGATCAGAGTACTTCTGGATGATCGACTTCAGCTTGTGCGTAGAGAAGAATTCGTCCTCTTCAGGGCGCAGATGCAGCGTGATGCTCGAACCGCGTTGCGCGCGTTCGATCTGTTCCACCATGAAATCGCCCGCGCCCGCGCTTTCCCAGCGCACGCCTTCGCTGGCCGGCAAGCCGGCGTGACGCGTTTCGACCGTGATCTTGTCCGCGACGATAAAACCCGAGTAAAAACCCACGCCAAACTGGCCGATCAGCGCAGCGTCCTTTTGCTGGTCGCCGGATAGCTTCGAGAAAAATTCCTTCGTGCCTGAACGCGCGATCGTGCCGAGATGGGAGATCGCTTCGTCGCGGCTCATGCCAATGCCGTTGTCGTCGATGGTGACGGTGCGAGCGGCCTTGTCGTACGAGATTCGGATGCGCAGATCCGGATCGTTCTCGTATAGCGCACTGTTTTCAATACCTTCGAAGCGCAACTTATCCGCCGCGTCCGATGCATTCGAAATCAGCTCGCGCAGGAAAATTTCCTTGTTGCTATAGAGCGAATGGATCATCAGATGCAGAAGTTGTTTCACTTCTGCCTGAAAGCTCATGGTTTCTTGTGCCATGGTCGGTTCCTCTGGTTGTGTCGAATGTCGACGGGTTTTTTCAGCGGCCGCGATACAGCCGGACGGTGCGCCCGGACAGCGCATGAGCGTCATGGCCTCCTGCCGGAACGCACCGCGCGAATTCTTGCGGAACATGAGGTCACCCGCGACAATTTCAAGGGGCCGAAGAGACCCACAGCGGCGCCTGATTGCGTTCGAGGGTGCTGCGTAGCTCTACCCGACGCGATCCGAGTAACCAGCCAGCATCGCGGGCAGGCCCGGATCGCTGAAGCGCATCCACGTGCTGGGCAGTTGATGCGGAGAAAACAGGCTGCCGGGCGTCAGCAAAAAGAGCCGGCTTCGTGTCCGGCAGCGGCGAGCCCTTCGGAATCCACGCCGGTGTCGGCCCATAAAAACATGCCAGCCGATGGCACCAGATACGGCTTGTAGCCAACTTTTCGAGCATCCGGACGATTTTCTTGCGAACTCCGTCCGGTTTCGCACGCAGCCTTTCCACGTGACGCCTGTAGTGGCCGTCGGTGAGCACTTTATACAGCACGCGCTCATTGAGTTCGGGGCTCGTCATGCCGACCAGCATTTTCTGATCGGCGATTGTGTTCGCCACCTCCGGCGCCGCCGCGACGTAACCCACGCGCAAGTTCGGCGCGAGCGTCTTCGAGTAGCTGTTGAGGAAAATTACGCGCTTCAACTGGTCCAGGCTCGCGAGGCGCATCGCGGGAAAATTGGTCGGGCAAAGATCGCCGTAGATATCGTCTTCCACGACGATGAAATCGTAGGTTTCAGCGAGTTGCAGGATGCGGAACGCCTGCGCTGCGGTTAGCGACGTGCCGGTTGGATTCTGCAGCACAGAATTGATCACGAGCATCTTCGGGCGCCAGGTCTGGACCATGGATTCGAGCGCACCGAGATCCGGGCCGTCCGGCGTGTAAGGCATGCCGACCCAGCCGTGCGCCCTGCGCCACGAAACGGCCGAACATCTGGAACCAGGCGGGGTCACCAACTATTACGGCGTCGCCAGGTTGTACAAAGACCCGCGCAATCAGATCGATAGCCTGCGTGACTCCGGACACCATCACGGTTTGCTCCGTCGACGCGCCAATCTCCAGTTCATCCAGCCGTGTCTGAATTTGCTGGCGCAGCGGTGCGGCGTGCCGAAGCCGAGCAGTTGCGCGCCGCTTTGCCGGCTCAAGGCGCGAAATGCGCCGGTCAGCAACTCGCCGTTCAGCCAGCAGCCGGGAGGTAGCCAATGCCCGGCCCTTTCGCCGGACTCGACGTGTGCAGCATGTTGCGCAGCAACCAGACCACGTCGATCGTGCTAGGTACCGGTGCGCACTCAGTGGCCAATGTCGGGTGGACGCGGGAATCGTTGGAACTGGTCCGGTCGCGCACAAAAAACCCAGAGCCGCGCCGCGAGTCGAGATAACCATGCGCGACCAGCTGTTCATACGCCTCGACCACCGTGAACCGGGGCATGCCCTTGTCGACCGCGAATTTGCTGATCGACGGCATGCGCATGCCCGGACGGAACACTCGCTCATCAATACGACGCCGACCCCATTGCACCAACTGGTCGACGAGCGTGAGTTGCGGCGCGGGAATCTGGTCGAGCGGAACGGACATGTCAGGTTCCATCGGGGTTGAATGCGTTCGATGACTGCTTAGGTTCAAGCAGTCGTTGCAACACCATCATTTAGGTTGCGAATATTAACTCTTCAAACGCCTCGGCTGGTGTCTTCCAATCGAGGGCTTTGCGTTGTCTACAATTAAGCGCGTTCGCAACTGCGTCGAGTTCTCGCTCGGAGTATCGACTAATGTCGGTGCCTTTAGGGAAATACTGTCGGAGCAGCCCGTTAGTGTTTTCGTCAGTCCCGCGCTGCCACGGACTTCGTGGAT
>LGTG01000507.1 GCA_001190015.1 Candidatus Burkholderia crenata | reverse complement strand
TGTCTGGCGAGGATTGGTAAGGCTTACAGATATCCTGCTGGGTTTCGGACTCGCCGAAAAATATGGGTAATTGCAAGGGAGCAATTGCGAACGTATATTGATGCGGGTCCGAAGCGCTTCCCGGTGACCGGCAACTGGCTGGCAAGGCAGAACGACAATCTGTCGACACCGGGCCTGTTCGGATTCGGCGGTTACGGATGGTGCGGTGAACGCATCGATGTGCCACGTTTCGACGTACTGGAGGATCTCGAGAGCGAACGATTCACGCTGACGCTCACGGATGCCACCCATTACCGTTTGTCGGGCAACGACCTGGACCAGCCGTTCATGGGGCAGGTCGGCCGGCTCGAAACCATTCCCTCGTCGTACGGGAACCTGAGCTTGTTGGTCAACAGCGTGCGCGGCAACCCGGGCACGCAGTTTGTCCTGAAGCATTATTCCAAGCTCAAGACCATCGAGAAACTGCAGGATACCAAGCCTCGCCGCGCGGCTAACCTGCTGAACGCGATTGCTTCGCTGTACGTTGCACAAAACGTAGCGCGCAAGTGGGCTAAAGCGGCGCAGTCGCTCCAGTTCCTCGATACCCAGTTTCCTGAAATAAAGTCGCGGCTTGAAGTGGCACAGGCGCGCTATACCGCTATGCGCGACCGTCGCGGATCCGGTCGACATGACAGAGGAGGCGAAGCTTGCGTTGGCCCAGTCCGCCGATGCCAAGACGCGGCTGCTCGATTTGCAGCAGCGCCGCGAGGAGCTGATCCTCCGGTTCAGTCCGACGCATCCGGCCATTCGTGCGATCGACGAACAGCTTGCCAGCCTGCGCCGCTTTACCGACACATTGTCCGCCCAGATCAAGGCGCTTCCGGACGCGCAACAGAACATTGTCCGGTCCATGCTCGATGTCCAGGTGAATACCGATATTTATTCAACGATCCTGAACAATTTCCAGCAACTACAACTGGTCAAGGCGGGCAAGACCGGCAACGTGCGGCTGGTCGATACGGCTGTCACGCCCGAAGAGCCGGTAAAACCGAAACGTCTGCTTGTCGTGCTCGGTTCGTTCCTGGTGGGTGGCTTTCTCGGTGTAGTCGTGTCGTTCTTCAGGAATATGCTGTTTCGTTGGATCAGTGATCCTAATGAAATTGAGCGGCGTAGCAGTCTGCATGTTTATTCGACCATTCCGTTGAGCGAGCGCCAGCAGGCGCTGTCGAAACAGATCAAGGCCAGGACGCCCAACGTGAAGCTCCTGGCGCTGGATGCGCCGGAAGACCTTACAATTACCTATATTTTTTCGGCGAGTTCGAAACCGAGCAGGATATCTG
>LGTG01000506.1 GCA_001190015.1 Candidatus Burkholderia crenata | reverse complement strand
AGCGCACGGGGTGTGAACAGCAACCTTGCTGCCCAGACGGCGGGCGCGCCTCACGGTGCCTGGCGCACCAGTTGCAGTCCGACGCTCAAGATTGCGCTGTCTAATCGTTACTTTCGGTCCTTTCGACTTCCCTCGGTTGGCCCGTCAGCCGGGTAACCGATCTGAACCGCCGTGTACCCGTACGCACGGTGGTGTGGGAGGGGCCGGGCCGCGAGGCCTGCCCCTATCCCGATTCGAATAACCAATATGAAAATCGCCCTCTGCATCGAATCAGCTACCGCGAAGCGAAAGACCCTTTAGCGAGTAATCACAAACGCGACTGCGGTCGAACGATATCTGACTGGGCAATCGCTGTATCGCTCGATCAAGTCGAAAGCATGAGATATGGTTATTGTTGGATGGACGCTCGCAGACATGGAAGGCATCGAGCTTCTCTGGTGGATCAAGGCAAGCGATCCTGTGCCTCCATTGGTCGTCTTTGTTACGGAAAACGGAGTCGACAAGGACGTAATTTCTGCGCTCGAATACGGAGTGGATGACTACATTATAGAGCTGGCCAGTAAAGATGTGGTCAGTGCAAGAATTGAAACCCTAGCGCGCAGATCAGGGCGCATTTCCAGCTGTGAACGGCGGTCAAAAAGCGACGCCAGATGGCGGC
>LGTG01000505.1 GCA_001190015.1 Candidatus Burkholderia crenata | reverse complement strand
CTGATACCGGTTCTCCATAGCAGAATCCGGTCTCTACCGGTGAGTGTTTGCGGGTGCCGCCGGTGAGCCTTTTCAGGAGAACCGGACCGATGTCTACCCCCAATACTGGTGTGCATGGCACGCTGCAACTGCTCACCGAGATCGACCCGGTCTCCGAAATGATCCGGCGCGCCGTGCGCCTTGAAGCGCCCCCGACGGCCGCATCGTGCTGCTGATCGACACCGACTCGCGCAAACCCGGCATCCACCGCGAAACACGCTACGAGATCACGCCCGCCGAGCTGATCGCCGCGATCCGCGCACAAGGCACCGGGGGTTGCATGCCGGTGTTCCCGGGCACGGCTGAGACCCGGCCGGACCGCGCCTGAACCCCGCGCCGTTCCGGCAGGTCGCGGCGATGCCGGCGGAGCCTGAATGGTTCGCGAACCACACGGACTTCGCCGGCAATCCACGCGACCTGATAAACCCACGCCAGCATTTTTACCGGCGCCTTGACAAAATCCGCCTCCATAGAATCCCTTTTCATGCACCCATCCACCGCCCGGATCACCGCCGCCAGCCTCTCCATTGCATGGGATCGAGACCGCGCTGCGCCGCTGGCGCGCGCGGCCCCGTACAGTCATCGGAAATGCCGTATCGCCAGTCGAGGCGCTCGACGGATATTGCATGCGCGGATGACGGCAAGGCATCAAACCGCCGTGCGCTGCTGGATCGACCTCATTTTTATCGAGCGACACGCACTGG
>LGTG01000504.1 GCA_001190015.1 Candidatus Burkholderia crenata | reverse complement strand
AACAGAGAATCGTAGAAAAATATGGGTAATTGCAAGCGCCAGCAGACCGTGCGCCCGATTGTCGATGGCGTGAGTGCTCCAACCGCTCGCTAGCGGATTTCATCGCCCCGAAGGACTCGGGCGTGGCGGATTACATCGGCATGTTCGCGGTGACGACAGGCCTGGGTATCAACAAGAAAGAGAAGCAGTTCGAAGCCGATAACGACGACTACAGCGCGATCATGCTGAAGGCACTGGCGGATCTTTTTGCTGAAGCCTTC
Organism: Candidatus Burkholderia crenata; assembly: GCA_001190015.1. GTDB lineage: Bacteria > Pseudomonadota > Gammaproteobacteria > Burkholderiales > Burkholderiaceae > Caballeronia > Caballeronia crenata. The sequence goes on along the minus strand of LGTG01000504.1, from coordinate 4,694 downwards.
GCCGAAGCGCTGCACGCGCGGGTGCGTCGTGAACTATGGGGTTATGTCCCCGGTGAAACGCTCGACAACACCGCCATGATCGAAGAAAAGTATCGGGGGATTCGTCCGGCGCCGGGGTATCCGGCGTGCCCGAATCACCTGGTGAAGCAGGACATGTTCGACGTGCTGCAAGCCAATGAGATCGGCATGACCGTGACGGAGTCGCTGGCCATGTTGCCGGCGGCAAGCGTGTCGGGCTTTTACATCGCGCATCCGGAAAGCACATACTTTTCGGTCGGCAAGATCGCGGACGATCAGGTGGAAAACTTCGCGCAACGCATGGCGATTTCGAAGAACGACGCCGAACGCGCACTGGCGCCCTTACTCCGGGAATCACAAAGACGCAATATTGGCGAAGTCAGTTACGGTTATTTTGACTTTCCTTACACTCGGAGGGATGCAAAGGCCGTCATGGCAGCAGCCACGCATTCCTTCAATCGTCACGGAGAAAGTCGAAAATGATCAAGCTGACGCCTGCTCTCGCCGTTGCTGTTGCTGTGCTGTTCACGTCGGGAAGTCCGGCTGCCTTCGCTCAGGGCAACCGCCAAGCCGGGTACGGGCGCAAACTCGAGCACCGCGTCGAGCTATTCGCCGCCGGTGGTGTAGCACAAGCAAAAGCCCCGCAAGCCGCGTGCGAAAAAAGGCGCGAGCGCGCCAGCATCCGGAGCCTCGCAATAAACGCGATTGGCGCCACACTCGGCTCCGTATTCATCGGAACAAAAAACCCGCATCGGCGACGAGGCGTGGTTTTTTAATACTGACGCCATCGGTTCGCTTCAGGCTAGGCCAATGAGCCAATCCCGCAACGTCGCACGAGGTTCACGCGCCCCACAGGATGTCACCTTCTGCTTCATGGGCGATGCGTATCATGTCGAGGAACGGGTACGCACGTTGCGCCGCCAGACCGACCGGAATCTCGTGCGGTTCGTGACCGGGTTCGCCTTCGTGGAGATGGCCGTCGTGTTCGGCGCGTTCCTGCTTGTCTGTGGCTACTGCAGACTCCAGCTTCTGGATGCATTCAGGCAGTTCTTCATGCGTAATGACGCCGCGCTCGCCAAGCCGCTTGCCAATGATGCCAAGCAGCTAATCAGCAAGGTTGTCGAGCATCTGAACGTCCGGTGCAACTCTGGTTTTGAATGTGATCAGCATGGCAAGGTCCTTTCCCTTTTGTGGCTAATGAGCGAGATGCGCCAAGCTTGGTAACAGCCCAGGCCACCACATCACACGCCGGCACATCGTTTTAATTCCTGACTTGTTTCCCCGACTCGACCCTGATTCGGCATATTAGCACCTGCTAAAATCCCGATTTACCCGAGCAAATGTTGCGTCGGTCACAAAACCCCGGTTCTGGCGGTACCGCCGTAACCGGCTCCGGCTATGCCTCCGGACGCGCATACGCAGTCCTGAGCGAGCGTCCAGGGTCTTTTCCCGCGCCCGAACGGGCGTAATGGATTGAAACTGTATTGAAACAGTTGAGCACGCGTCACGTCGGCGTTTGACGCTCAATCGCACGTTTTTCTCGCGTTGCTGGCGAACACGTGGATTAAAGCCAAGATATCGAAGGAACGAAGCATCGCTGCATCGGACCAACAGCCCAATCACCGGATTTAAGAATCAGCATGCTGCCCGCACAAAAACACACACTCGAAACGCTGCTCGCCGACGCGGTCAAGCAGGTCGTACAGGCGTCGCAAGGCGCATTGGAAGCGAACTTTGTCGAGCCGGCCATCGTGCTCGAGCGCCCGAAAGTCGCGGCGCATGGCGACGTTGCGTCGAACGTGGCCATGCAGTTCGCCAAGCCGCTGCGTGCGAACCCGCGGCAACTGGCGCAACAGATCGTCGATGCGGTACTCGGTTTGCCCGCCGCTCAGGGTCTAGTCGACGCCGCCGAAGCCGCGGGTCCGGGCTTCATCAACTTGCGTTTGGCGGCATCGGCAAAACAGGCGGTGGTGCCGGCGGCTATTGTGGAAGGTGCACGCTACGGCTACAACGCCCGCGACGAAGGCAAACGCGTGCTGATTGAGTTCGTTTCGGCGAACCCGACCGGGCCGCTGCATGTCGGCCACGGCCGGCAAGCCACGCTCGGCGACGCGCTGGCGAACCTGCTCGGCACGCAAGGCAACGCGGTACATCGCGAGTTCTACTACAACGACGCCGGCGTACAGATCGGCAATCTGGTCATGTCCACGCAACTGCGCGCCCGTGGTTTTGCGCCGGGCGACAAGGAATGGCCGGACAACGCGTACAACGGCGAGTACATCGCGGATATCGCACGCGACTATCTGGCCGGCGTGACGGTCACAGCCAAGGACGGCGCGCCGGTGACGGCGAAGGGCGATGTGGATGATATCGGCGCCATTCGCGTTTTTTCGGTCGCGTACCTGCGCCACGAACAGGATCTGGACTTGACCGCGTTCGGCGTGGACTTCGACCAGTTCTACCTGGAGTCGTCGCTGTATAACGAGGGCCGCGTGCAAGCCACGGTCGACGCATTGATCGCTGCAGGCAAGACCTACGAGCAGGACGGAGCGCTATGGCTGCGTACGACTGACGATGGCGACGACAAGGACCGTGTGATGCGCAAGTCCGGCGGCACGTACACGTATTTCGTACCGGACGTCGCTTACCACGTGGCCAAGTGGCAACGCGGTTTCACCAAGGTCATCAACGTGCAGGGCTCTGACCACCACGGCACCATCGCGCGCGTGCGGGCGGGGCTGCAAGGGCTTGGCATCGGCATTCCGAAGGGTTATCCCGACTACGTGCTGCACAAGATGGTCACAGTCATGTGCAATGGCGTGGAAGTGAAAATCTCGAAGCGCGCGGGCAGCTATGTGACGGTGCGCGACCTGATCGAATGGTCGGGCGGCATGACGCCGGGCGAAGAAGCCGCACCGGATCAGATCGATGAAGATACCATTCGCCGCGGCCGCGACGCCGTGCGGTTTTTCCTGATCTCGCGCAAGGCCGACACGGAATTTGTCTTCGATATCGACCTGGCGCTCAAGCAGAGCGATGAAAACCCGGTGTATTACGTGCAGTACGCGCACGCGAGGATCTGCACGATCCTCGGCGACTGGAAGACGAAATACGCCGGCAGTGCTGACACCCTGCCGAATGTCGATCTCTCGCCGCTCTCGAGCGAACGCGCTATGGCGTTGCTCAACAAGCTCGCCGAGTATCCGGACATGCTCTCGCACGCCGCCGACGAACTCGCGCCGCATGCAGTCGCGTTCTATCTGCGTGACCTCGCAGGCGAATTCCACTCGTTCTACAATGCGGAGCGCGTGCTGGTGGACGAAGATGGTGTGCGTAACGCGCGCATTGCATTGCTTGCTGCCACACGGCAAGTGCTCGAGAACGGCCTCGCGCTGATTGGCGTGTCGGCCCCCGTGAAGATGTAATTCCCGCGCCGGGCATTTCCGGCACGCCGGGTGTGTCATACGCCCGGCGTGCAGAATGCAGAAGTCACGCGACACGCTTATGACGAGTGAAGACGGCTTGACGACGGGTGCATGATGTAACGCAACACCGCGCAACACAACCACGGGCAACGCAACACCACGCTTAAGGCCGCCGTTATAATCGACGGCCATTCAGAAGACTTTTTGCAGGTTATTCATACGATGGCAAAACCACGCAGCACGTCGAAGCAGTCGAAGCAAACCGGGGACACCTTTCTCGGTACCGTGCTGGGCTTGATTGTCGGCCTTGCAATTGCAGTGATCGTGGCGCTGTACATCACGCGCGCGCCCACGCCGTTCGTCGCGAAGGTCGCGCCGGCCCCCCCTGTCGACGCAGGCTCCGCGCCCGCCACCACTGGCCAGCCGTACGATCCCAACCGACCGCTCCAGGGCAAGACGCTCGGCCAGGCGAACAACCAGACGCAGTCGTCGGGCATGCAGGACGAACCCGAGATCCTGGAAGTGCCGCCGGTCGCGAATGCGCCGGGCGGCTCGTCGAGCGCAACGCCTGCAAAAAAGCCAGCTGAAGCCCAGGTTTCGTCGACCGCCAAGATCACGCCGCCTGCACCCGGCAACGTCAACACCGGCTATTTCCTGCAGGTTGGCGCGTACAAGACCCAGGCGGACGCAGAGCAGCAGCGCGCGCGCCTTGGCTTCCAGGGTTTCGAGTCGAAGGTCACGCAACGCGATGCGGGCAGCATGACGTATTACCGCGTCCGGATCGGGCCATTCACGAAGTTCGAGGACATGAACAACGTGCGTCAGCGTCTGTCCGACGCAGGCGTGGATACCGCCGTTATCCGCTTCTCCAAGCAGTGAGTATGCTGTAGACCCCGCAGCCCGCGCGGCCTTTCATACAAGGCTGGCGTGGGTTGAAAAGCATGGCCACCCAGCAGCTGATTGCGGCCTTGCAATTACCCATATTTTTCTACGATTCTTTGTTAATAAGGAATCTTTTATATTAACGTCGTTGCAAGATTAGTTGATGAGGGACGGCGATGACGAACAGAGGCGGTCGAAAGCGTGCATCGGAAGAAGCCTGTGATGCTAATGCGTGGCTGAACGAGGAAGCGGGACAAAGCCGGTTTCGCGATGAGCGTCTTGGCAAAAGATTCCGCCTGGTTCTCGAACGCCTGTGGTCGTGTATCGGGCAGAGCATTCCGATGGCCTTTCAGGATTGGTGCAATTTTG
>LGTG01000042.1 GCA_001190015.1 Candidatus Burkholderia crenata | reverse complement strand
GGCCTGCCCGGCGATGGCATCATCGGCCTCCCGGTTTGTTGTGAGCCCCAGCCCTGCGGTCACCCCATTTAACACCTCCAAATTTCGAGATATTGCAACGACTGATTGAATTTGCCCCTTCATCCAGAACTTCGCGCCCTCGGTGTTCTCGATCCACAGTCCCAGGATGTCCCGTGTGCCGTCTGGCAGGACGCCCAGCGCCAAATAGATTGCCTTGTTGCGTACCAGCCCTTCCTCACGGATCTTGACGCGCAGCGCGTCGAAGAACACCACCGGATACATCGGCTCAAGGGGGCGGCCCTGCCAAGTCGTCACCTCGTCCATCACCGCATCGGTCACGGAACTGATGAACTCCGGCGACACTTCGGTGCCGTACTGCTCGGCCAGAAACCCCTGGATCTCGCGCACCGTCATGCCACAGGCGTACATCGCGATGACCTTGTCGTCAAAGCCGGTGAAGCGCCTCTCGTTCTTAGGAATCAGGATCGGCGCAAAGCTGCCGTCGCGGTCGCGCGGAATCTCCAGTCGCAGCGGGCCGTCGTCGGTCAGCACCGTCTTGCCGCTCTTGCCGTTGCGTTGGTTGGTCGCGTCTTCGGGCCGCACAGCACCGGCCGCAT
>LGTG01000503.1 GCA_001190015.1 Candidatus Burkholderia crenata | reverse complement strand
ACGTTAACATAAAGGATTCCTTATTAACAGAGAATCGTATAAAAATATGGGTAATTGCAAGTCCGAACCGCCGTGTACGGACCCGTATGCACGGTGGTGTGGGAGGGGTCGGGCCGCGAGGCCTGCCCCTATCCCGATTTTGGCCTGCGCTCGCGGGATCAGGCCACGCCGATCACTTTTTCAGCGGGTGCGCTGCGAGCCATTGCTTCATGAACGCAATTTCCTTGTCCTGCGAAGTAATAATCTTCTTGGCCAACCGCGCGCAACTTGGTGTCCTTGCCATACTTCAACTCGACTTTTGCCATTGCGACCACGCCTTCATGGTGAGGGATCATGTGCGCGACAAAATCATGATCGGCATTGCCGGTGTATTGGACATCGGACATCATCGAGTGATCAGTTGCCTGGAATTCCTTCGTCGAGGCGGAATCTCCCTGATCGCCGCTTGCGGCTGACATGTTCATCCCCGCCATCGATGCCGAGAATGCCGGAGTCTGTGCAAACGCAGCGGGCACTGAGACAACGAATGAAAGTGCAAACGCGGCTGCGCCAGCGAGGAAGGTTTTCGAGAATGTCATTGAATTTCCTTAAATTTCGACTTTCGAGAAAGCTTGCCATCGCGGTAAGGTAAAGCGCTTTTATATGATGTGAAGTGAATCGGCCCGATATACGTGTCGGCGATCATTCATTCGCCAGAGGGGCACCGTCGTGAGTCCAGAACTTCAACTTGTCAGATATGTGGCGACCGCAGCGCTATGGCTTGTTTTGGGTTTGACAGCGTTGGAGGCATTCGCCCAGGCGGGCGGTACTGTTCTGCAGACGGGTCCGCTGAATGGCGCGGGCATGGTGCCAGCGCGCCCGATGGCGACGTTGTCCGAATTGCCGCAGCAAGATCAGCAGACAATCATCGTTTCGCCATACATCGAACTTCAGCAGGGCAAGCATCATGCCGGGCAGGGATATGGATCGTCAACGGGCTCACAGCCGTCGTCGTCCAATTACCAGTATCGACCACGTTCAACGTCGCCACAGTCCGGCGTCTCTTACGGGGTATCAACCGGTGTTCAAACCCAGGCCCCCGCTTCAACTCAGCCTGCGGTGCCCCGATAATCACGCCGGTACCCATCGCAACACCGAAATCCGTTGCCACAAAACCTGCGCCGATCCTGCCGGTCCGGTCATCGGATCCGCATAACCAAACCGGCGTGGTCACCACGTCGCTTTATTAACGGCGAACTGCACAGACGCGTTCAATCACCGCGATGTTCGAGTTTGAACGCCGCCTTGCTGTCCTGACCCAGTGCGTCGACGAGATAGGGTAGCGTCTCTTTCAACGCACCTGCGAGCGTATACGGCGGGTTGACGATAAACATGCCGCTCCCGAACAGGCCAAAGCCGTCGACGGGTGGTTTGCTCACGGTCAATGACGCATGCAGCCAATTCTTGGGTTGCACGCGCTTCAATTGATCGGCGAAACGCTGGGACTCGAGCCGGGTCACTTGCGGGTACCAGATTGCATAAGTGCCCGTCGCAAAACGCTTCAGGCTTTCCTCGAGGCAGTTCAGCGTGCGAGCGTAATCGCGCTTGTCTTCGTACGACGGATCAATCAGGACCAGTGCCCGGCGCGGCGGCGGCGGTAACAGCTTGATGATACCTTCGAAGCCGTCGCCTTCGAAGAGCACCGCTTGCCGGCCGGCATCGCGGAAATTGTGGCGCAGCACATCAATTTCGGTGGAATGCAGTTCGAATAACCGCATGCGATCCTGCTCGCGCATTACCCGCCATGCGAGATAGGGCGAGCCGGGATAGAACTGCAGCGAGCCGTCTGCATTCAGCGTCTTTACCTCTTTGACGTAATCCTTGAGCAAACCCGGCAAGTCACGCTTGGTCCAAATCTTGGCAATGCCCGTTTCGAACTCACCCGTCTTGGTCGCAAAACCATCGGTCAGCGAATACACGCCGGCGCCGGCATGGGTGTCGATATACCAGAACGCCTTGTCCTTCTGGGCAAGGTGTTGCAGTAACTGCACGACGACCGAGTGTTTCAGCACGTCTGCGTGGTTGCCTGCGTGAAAGGCGTGTCGGTAACTGAGCATGGCAAATGAGTGAGCGAGACGAGAATGAGCGCGGCCTGAGCCAGACGGACGAATAAAAGCGCCTAAGCGCCGAGACGCGAAGGCACTGTAAGGTATCACAAGGCGCATGCGGCATGTCCAGGACCTACGGCTCAGACGAACGCGTCACCCACGATTTCCTCGATGCGTTGCTTGATCTCTGGCGTGATTTTCTGCACGACGTCGATGGCTTTCATATTCTCGTGAATTTGCTCCATCCGCAATGCGCCCGACAATGTTGTTCGCGCCCTTGTCTGTCAACTTCTTGGCCAACCACTCGTAATCTTGAAGCTGCGCACGGCTATCCGACGGGACGCCATCGCGATACTTTCCGGTGAGCAACCCTGAAGTGAGCGGGCTCCAGGTTGTCAGACCCAGTCCAATGTCTTCATAGAGGCGCTTATTTATATATGTTCTCGACCCGTTTGCGATGCAACAGGTTGTACTCGGGCTGCTCCATTACCGGTTTGTGCAGATGATGTCGATCGGCGATGTCGTATGCCGTGCTAATTTCGTCAGCGCTCCATTTCGATGTGCCCCAATACAGCGCCTTGCCCCGCGCAATGATGTCACTCATTGCCCAAACCGTTTCCTCGATTGGTGTATGCGGGTCGGGCCGATGGCAAAACACGAGGTCGACGTAGTCGAGTTGCAGACGCGCAAGCGAGCCATCAATGGCGTTATGCAGGTACTTGCGGCTGAACGTTTGCTGCTGATTCGGCCCTTCGTTGATGCCAAAGAAAAACTTGGTCGACACCATGTAGCTTACCCGTGGCCACGCGAACTCCTTCAACGCGCGACCCATGATTTCCTCGGACTTGCCTTTGGAATAGACCTCGGCGTTGTCGAAGAAATTTACGCCGTGATCGCGTGCGGCAGCGAGCGACTCGCGCGCCGCGCGATGGTCGACTTGTGTGCCGTAGGTTACCCATGTGAACGGCGGTCAGAAAGCGACGCCAGATGGCGG
>LGTG01000502.1 GCA_001190015.1 Candidatus Burkholderia crenata | reverse complement strand
GGTGCGGACCCGCATGCCGGGTGGTATGGCAGGGGTACGGCCTTATGGTCGTCCCCTATGCAGATGTGCTTCGAAAAGAGGCCTTCTCAAAGGCCCCTCCCGCTCAGTTAGCCGCGCGGTCAGCCATGTTGCTGCTGCGTGGCGTGATGCGGCGGCAATTCGCACGCCTCCGTCACAAGCAAGTCATTGTCTTTGGCGAAGTTCATCACGAAATCGAAAGCCATAGGCTCAATGTCGCGCAAGCGGGAATCGAGGATCACCGTCTTCACGTTGCCGAACAAGGTCGGGCGGACATAGATGGAATACTGCAGCCGGGCATTCGGACCGCGCTTGCCCGGGCCGAACCCGGACATCACGCCGCAAAGCCGTTCCGACCAGTCGCTTGGCCGAAAAGTCTTGCCGTTCGACGTAATGCCCTGAATGAAGTATTCGGTTGGAATTGTTTCGGCCATGTAGGAATACCTGTTTGACGACCGGCGGAGAACGCCGGCGAACACGCTGCATGGTTGGCAAGGTGAACCGGAAAGTCATCAGCTACAACCTCCGGCGCTGAATTCCACCTCGTCCGGCAGCGTCGCGGCCGGTAAGACCCAGCCTCTTTCTTCGACCTGCATCCACCCGCTCATCGACCACTCATTGACCGGGCTACGACGTCGCCCGAGTCGCCTTGGGGACGGCAATCAATTCATGACGACTCCCCTACACGACTGCCAGGCAAGCACGCGGGTGCATGCGAGACGAACTCGCGCGGCCGCGAACTGGTCTGACTCCCTGTGCTCTGACCGCGCAGCACTGCCCTAAATCTGTGGGTTGAGTCCACGGGTTGACTCCGCTTAAGCCCGTGAGTGGATCTGCTTCGTAAGCAGTCGAAAAGCGTCAGGACCGCCCGCCGCCGAAGAAACCCCGCGGATTATACAGCAGAGGCCCTTTTTCCGCACTGCACACAAAGCCTCTAAACCACTCCAAACGGCGTATGGCAGCGCGCATCGGCTATTTGGCGACCTCGTCAAACGCCGAAAATTCCTTTATGCTGAAATTCCATACCACCACGACGACGGCGGCGTCCGGCGAATTTGCCGACTGAAGCCACCGTACGCATTTTTCATGACCGAAAAAAAAATTCGCCATTATCTGCGGTTCAAGGATTTCTCTCTCCCCGACTATGACTACGTGCTCGAACGCGCCCGTATTCTCAAGCGCAAGTTCAAGAGCTACGAGACCTACCATCCGCTGCACGACCGCACTCTGGCGATGATCTTCGAGAAGAATTCAACGCGTACGCGGCTCTCATTCGAAGCAGGTATCTTCCAGCTTGGCGGCCACGCCGTGTTCCTCAGCACGCGCGACACCCAACTCGGCCGCGGCGAACCAATCGAGGACGCGGCGCAAGTGGTGTCGCGCATGGTGGACATCATCATGATCCGAACTTTCGGCCAGCACATCATCCAACGCTTCGCCGAGAATTCTCGCGTGCCCGTGATCAACGGTCTGACGAACGAATATCACCCGTGCCAGGTGCTGGCCGACGTCTTCACCTACTACGAACTGCGCGGACCGATCGCGGGGAAAACCGTGGCCTGGGTCGGCGACGCGAACAACATGCTCTACACGTGGATCGAAGCCGCGCAAATCCTCGGCTTCAAATTGCGCCTGTCCACGCCGCCCGGCTACACGCTCGACCATTCGCTGGTTTCTCCCGACAGCGCGCCGTTCTACGAAGAATTCGCCGATCCGAACGACGCCTGCACCGGCACCGACCTCGTCACCACGGACGTCTGGACCAGCATGGGCTTCGAAGCCGAGAACGAAGTGCGCAAGAAGGCTTTCGCGGACTGGCGCGTCGGTTCGGACATGATGGCGCGCGCTCATCCGGACGCCCTTTTCATGCACTGCCTGCCGGCGCATCGCGGCGAGGAAGTGAGCGCGGACGTGATCGACGGTCCGCAAAGCGTCGTCTGGGACGAAGCCGAAAACAGGCTGCACGTCCAGAAGGCATTGATGGAATACCTGCTGCTCGGCAAACTCAATCATTGAGATTGAGCGGGTTGATTGAGCGGCACAATCCCAGCCGATTGCAGCGTTTAGCTAAACGTGCGGCGTTTCCATCGAAACACCGCGTCGCCCCAAAAATGCAGAACGACCGCCATTTGATGTCAAAATAACGGTTTTCCGCGCGCTGAAAGCCCGGCGCACACTGTTTTCCAGCCATACGAGTTCACCATGAGCGATATCAAAAAAGTTGTGCTCGCCTACTCAGGCGGCCTCGATACCTCCGTCATCCTGAAGTGGTTGCAGGACAACTACGACGCCGAAGTCGTGACGTTCACCGCTGACATCGGTCAGGGCGAAGAACTCGAACCGGCGCGCAAGAAAGTGCTGCAACTTGGCATCAAGCAGGACAACATCTTTATCGAAGATCTGCGTGAGGAATTTGTCCGCGACTTCGTGTTCCCGATGTCCCGCGCCAACACCATTTATGAAGGCGAGTACCTGCTCGGCACGTCGATCGCGCGTCCGCTGATCGCGAAACGCCAGATCGAGATCGCACGTGCGGTTGGTGCGCAATCCGTGTCGCATGGCGCGACCGGCAAGGGCAACGACCAGGTGCGTTTCGAGTTGGGGTATTACTCGCTCGAGCCGGGTATCAAGGTGATCGCACCGTGGCGTGAATGGGATCTGTTGTCGCGTGAAAAGCTGCTGGCTTACGCAGAAAAGGCCGGCATTCCGATCGAAATGAAGCACAAGCAAGGCGGCGCACCCTACTCCATGGACGCGAACCTGCTGCATATTTCGTTCGAAGGGCGTCACCTGGAAGATCCGAAGGCTGAAGCCGAAGCCGATATGTGGCGCTGGACGGTTGCGCCCGAAGACGCGCCGGATCAGCCGGAATATCTGGATATCGAATACGAGAAGGGCGATCCGGTTGCGCTGAACGGCAAGCGTTTGTCGCCAGCGGAAATGCTGACGGCATTGAACGCGGTTGGCGGCAAGCACGGCATTGGCCGGCTGGATCTGGTCGAGAACCGCTATGTTGGCATGAAGTCGCGCGGTTGTTATGAAACGCCTGGCGGCACGATCATGCTCAAGGCACATCGCGGGATTGAGTCGATCACGCTGGATCGCGAAGTGGCGCACCTGAAGGACGATCTGATGCCGCGTTACGCCGCATTGATTTACAACGGCTACTGGTGGAGCCCGGAGCGGCGCGCGCTGCAAGTGCTGATCGACCACACGCAGGACAAGGTCAACGGCTGGACGCGCGTGAAGCTTTACAAGGGCAGCGTGACGGTGGTTGCGCGTGATTCGAAGGAAACGCTGTTCGACAAGAACATCGCAACGTTCGATGACGACGGTGGCGCGTACGATCAAGCCGCCGCTGGCGGGTTCATCAAGCTGAACGCCTTGCGGATGCGGATTGCAGAGAATGCACGTCGCAAGCGTGGCGGTTGAGTTAGCCAGGTTTTGTTGAAGTTGAATCGGGATAGGGGCAGGCCTCGCGGCCCGACCCCTCCCACACCACCGTGCGTACGGG
>LGTG01000501.1 GCA_001190015.1 Candidatus Burkholderia crenata | reverse complement strand
TTAATAGAGAATCGTAGAAAAATATGGGTAATTGCAAGTTATTTTACCGCACACGCGATTTTTGGGTTTAAGGCGCGTTTTTTAACACACTACACGGGAATGTCCAGCCGATAAGCCAGATCCGCAGGCTGGCTCGTCTGGGCAATGGCGCGTAGGGCGTGTGAAATCAGACAACAGGCTCGATCGCGAACAAACAAGACGTTCCCGAATCCGCATGATAACAACGTCATGGGGACAGCAACGCAAAGGCCCTGCTGCCTTCAGGCTGGTTTGGGCGACGCTGGAGGATAAACACTGCTAGTGCCTGCATTGCCAGCGGGGTTTCTTGCTGGCAATGCAGCAGGTCAGGAAGCGCGGCGATAACCGCGCCCCTTATGCTCACCGTTGCGGATTCAAGAATTCAAACCCGCTGATCCGTCGACGGCTTTTCCCACAGGTTGATCCCGCCTTCCATCGCGTGCTGATCGATCTCGGCGAGTTCTTCCTTCGAAAACTCCAGGTTTTTCAACGCGCCGACGTTCTCCGTCACTTGTTCCGGACGGCTCGCACCGATCAGCACCGACGTCGCGCGGCCACCGAGCAACGCCCACGCCAGCGCCATTTGCGCGAGGCTCTGACCATGCCGCTGCGCAAGTTCGTTGAGCTTGCGCACACGCTCGATATTCTTCTCGCTCAAATGCTCCTGCTTGAGCGATCCACCGCCCGGCTTGTTGACGCGCGCATCGGCGGGAATGCCGTTCAGGTATTTGCCCGTCAGCAGCCCCTGCGCCAGCGGCGTGAACGCGATACTGCCCGCTCCCACGTCGTCGAAGGTGTCGAGCAGGTCTTCCTCGATCCACCGGTTCAGCATGTTGTACGACGGCTGATGAATCAGCAGCAGCACTCTTTATGCTCGGCCAGCAACTTCGCCATTGCGCGCGTTTTAGCCGATGAATACGACGAAATGCCCACGTACAGCGCTTTGCCGGAGTGCACGGCGGTCGCGAGCGCACCGGCTGTTTCTTCGAGCGGCGTATCGGCATCGAAACGATGCGAATAGAAAATGTCGACGTAATCCAGGCCCACGCGCTGCAGGCTCTGATCCAGCGACGCCAGCACGTACTTCCGCGATCCGCTGCCCTGCCCGTAAGGGCCCGGCCACATGTCCCAACCCGCCTTCGACGAAATCAGCAATTCGTCCCGATACGGCAGGAAATCGTCCTTGAACAACCGTCCGAAATTCGTTTCCGCGCTGCCGTACGGCGGGCCATAGTTGTTCGCCAGATCGAAGTGCATAATGCCGAGATCGAACGCGGTGCGCAGGATGTCGCGCTGCGTGGAGATCGGCGTGGTGTCGCCGAAGTTGTGCCAAAGACCCAGCGACAACGCCGGCAACTTCAGGCCGCTCTTGCCACAGGTGCGGTAAGCCATTTGCGAATCTTACAATTACCCATATTTTTCTACGGTTCTCTATTAATAAGGAATCCTTTATGTTAACGTCGTTG
>LGTG01000500.1 GCA_001190015.1 Candidatus Burkholderia crenata | reverse complement strand
TTTGCCTCGACTCATAACCTCAACTTCTCGAACCGCCCGGTGCAGACCCGCATGCCGGGTGACGTGGTAGGGGTACGGCCTTATGGTCGTCCCCTATGCCGATTAGTGCTGCAAGCTTACTTACCCAACGTGGACGCCGGCTTCACCACGCATGTGGTCTCGATGCTCGACTGATCCGCGAATGTCAGCTTCAGCGGGATCGTCGATCCGACCTTCAACGGCTTGGGCGTGTCTTCGAGCATCAGGTGATAACCGCTCGGGGCGAACGCGAGTTCGCCGTGCGCGGGCACCTCGGCGGAATCGACCATCGACATGGTCGATGTACTGCCGTTACTGGTCGATTTATGCAGCATCGCCATGCCGAACGCGGGCGTTGCGGCGCCGGTAAGGGTAGCGGGCTTATCGCCGCTATTCGATATCACGAAGTAGCCCGACGACGGCAATTTAGCCGGCATCGAACGGACCCAGCAATCGTGCACATCGAGCGTTGCGGCTTGTGCACCGGACGCCGCAAGGGCGCATAAAGAAAGCAAACTGGTTTGAATCAGTGTGTTGGTTTTCATGGTCAGCTCACTTTACATTGAACAGGTAATGGCCTTGCGTACGATGGCCGTCATCCGCCACGGCCGTCCATTTCACTTGATACGGGCCCATCTTGAGATCGCCGAGCGCGACGCTCATATGTTTCTTGTTGTTCACATCGACGGCCGATTTTGCTCTGTTGACCTGCTTGTCCGCTGCATCGACCACAGTCAGCGTGCTGAATGCGGGTTCAAGACCTTCCGTGAAATCGATGGCTACCTCATGCGGTGCTTCGACGGTTGCGTCAGGCGCGGGCGTTTGCTGTGTCGGATGCGCATGCGCAAAAGCGAGTTGGGCGGTGGCGAGAAGCAGGGCACTCAGGCCGCCATGCTTCACCATGTTTATGAGGGACGTGTTCATGCTGATCCTGGGTGACCTTGTTTGATCCGGATGACGCGAATGATGAGTGCCGGCCATGCAACTGGCGGCAATGCGAAGAAGAATCAGACGAAGACTGGCGGTGCACGAGGCTGTGCAGCGAAGACGGGCGCATACGGCGGGAAGAGTTGTGCAGGGGCACTATCGGGCAACGGTCCCAATGTGGCGTGCGCGTGATATGCACTTGCGCCGAGTGGTGCTGCGGGTGAATGCGCCGCGAGATTACAGTACCCGCATGCGTTCCAATGACCTGCGGCGGAGTGCTGAGAAGGGATGGGTTTGTCAGTGCCGGTTTGCGAGGTCGGTGATGTTGCCGAGCAAAACGCGCTCAGGATTATCTCGGGCTGCGCGCCGGAGGCAAGTGCTTGCGACACGGCCGGAGCGAGCGCGGTCATCAGGATCGCAAGCAATCCGATGAGGCTGCCGAACTTGCGGACGAGGCGACGGCGCATAAGGCTGACAATGGCTTCCAAAGCGGGTTTAACTATTAATTATGCCACGCGAGGATACGAGAGTTTGTGCGCTTGCAGGGCGACCATTCAGCGCAGCATACGGCCATGGGCACTCGACTGTTTGGAGAACACCGCTGGGACAGCATCAAGCAAGAATCGGGATAGGGGTAGGCCCGCGGCCCGACCCCTCCCACGCTACCGTGCGTACGGGTCCGTACACGGCGGTTCGGATCGG
>LGTG01000499.1 GCA_001190015.1 Candidatus Burkholderia crenata | reverse complement strand
CACTGCCTGCCAAAACCATCGGCAAACCCGCAATTCAGCAGCAAATTGCAGGTCCACACCTCTTGAACACTGCTTCTGTCGTCATGACGGGGCGCTTTTCAACAACCTGTTACAGATTATACCGTCAAACTTGCCCAACTGGGTAGATATCTGGCCCGAGCCAATGATCCTCCTCCGGGCAATATCGTTGTCTGGCGAGGATTGGTAAGGCTTACAGATATCCTGCTCGGTTTCGAACTCGCCGAAAAATATGGGTAATTGCAAGTGATGGAGCCGCTTACCAAATACACGCGTTCGATGGTGTCTATCGGCAATATTCCGGCGTCCGTGCGTGAGGCGTTCCGGCGTGCCGAAGAGGAGCGCCCGGGCGCGGTGCACCTCGAATTGCCGGAAGATGTGGCGCACGAAGATGGCGACGGCGCGCCGATTCCGAAGAGTTTAAGCCGCCTTCCGATAGCGGAAGAAAAGGCGGTGGAACGCGCCGTCGAGGCGATCCGCGAGGCGAAATATCCGCTGCTGATGATCGGCGCGAGCGGAAATCGCAAGACCACGACGAAGATGCTGCGCGAATTCGTCGACCAGATCGGCATTCCGTTCTTCACCACGCAGATGGGCAAGTGCGTGATCGACGAGTCGCATCCCATGTGGCTGGGCAACGCCACGCTTTCCGATGGCGACTTCGTGCATTGTGCGATCGATCATGTCGATTGCATCATCAATATCGGCCATGACGTGATCGAAAAACCGCCTTTTTTCATGCGCCGCGGCGACGCGGGTGAAAAGACCGTGATCCACGTCAATTTCCTGGGCGCCCAGGTCGATCCGGTGTATTTTCCGCAGATCGAAGTGGTCGGGGATATCGCGAACGCTGTATGGCAGATGAAGGAATTGTTGGAAAAGAGCGAGCAAAACTGGGATTTATCGCGCTTCAAGATGATCAAGGAACATTTCGACGCGCAGCTCGCGAAGGGCTAGAACGATGACCGTTTCCCGCTGTATCCGGTACGGATCGTGAAGGACGTGTACGACACCGTGCCGAAAGGACGGGATCATTGGCCTCGATAACGGCATGTACAAGATCTGGTTCGCCCGTTATTACCGGGCGCACGAACCGAACTTCATTCTTCTGGACAACGCGCTTGCTTCGATGGGAGCGGGCCTGCCGTCTGCTATCGCAAGCAAGATCGTGCATTCGGACCGAAACGTGATGGCGGTCTGCGGCGACGGCGGTTTCATGATGAATTCGCAGGAACTGGAGACGGCCGTAAGACTCAAGCTGAATCTGGTGATCCTCCTTTCTGCGCGACGATGCGTTCGGCATGATCCGCTGGAAGCAGGAAAACATGAATTATTTCCCGGATTACGGCATGACGCTGCAGAACCCCGACTTTGTCGCGTATGCACAAAGTTATGTGGCGATAGGACATCGGGTGGACTCGGCGGCGGCGCTCGCGCCTTTGATTCGCGAATGTTTTGCGACGCCGGGCGTGCATCTGATCGATGTGCCTATTGACTATTCGGACAACGAGCGCGTGTTGAACCGCGAGATCAAACGGCTCAGCGCACAACTCTAGACCTGCTCAGAGGCTAAGCAGAGGCTGACATGCTGAAGAAAACCTATCCGTATTACCTGGCAAACGAACCCGTCGCGATGGCGGACGCGAAGGCGATCGATGCCGCCATTGGCCACGCGGTTGCCGCCCAGCGCGCGATGCGCGAATTCAAGCCGTATCAGCGGCAAGCGGTGCTCGATCATTGCGTGAAGCGTTTCCGCGAGCGCTTCGACGAACTCGCCGAGGCGCTGTGCATTGAAGCGGGTAACTCGGCTGATCGATACCTTCTGGGTCGCGGCTGAGGAATCGGTTCGTATTGACGGCGGCATGATCAACCTGGAGATCGCGTTCCGTGCAGCCGGTTACCACGGCTATTACAAACACAAACGCGTTCCGATTGGTCCATGCTTGTTCATCTCACCGTTCAATTTTCTGCTGAACCTGACGGTGCACAAGGTTGCGCCGGCCATCGCAGCGGGCTGCCCGTTCGTGCTGAAACCCGCGAGCCGCACGCCCGTCGGTGTAATCATCATGGGCGAAATCCTCGCCGAAACCGATCTGCCGAAAGGCGCATTCTCGATTCTTCCGGCGCATCGCGACGGCGCGGATATTTTCACCACCGACGATCGATTCCGTCTGCTGTCGTTTACCGGCTCGCCCGCGGTCAGCTGGGAACTGAAGAAAAAAGCGGGCAAGAAGAAGGTGATCCTGGAACTGGGCGGCAATGCGGCGGCGGTTGTCGATGGCGATCAGACCGACCGGCTGGATTACGTCGTGGACCGGCTGGCGTTCGGCGCGTTCTATCAATCTGGACAAAGTTGCATTGGCGTGCAACGGATCTTGATTCATGCCGATATCTACGACGCGTTGCGCGAAAAACTCATCGCGAAAACGAAGTCGCTGAAAATGGGCGATCCGAAGGACAAAAAGACCTTCGTTGGTCCGATGATCTCGGAATCCGAGTCGAACCGGCTGGCCGGCTGGATGGAAAGCGCCGTGACGAGCGGCGCGAAAATCATCGCGGGCGGTAAGGTCGACGGCGCAATGTTCGAAGCGACGCTGCTGGAAGACGTCAAACGCGACCAGGATCTGTACCGGAAGGAAGCGTTCGGACCGGTCACCATTCTCGAAAAGTTCACAGACTTTGGCCAGGCTCTCGAAACAGTCAATGACAGCGACTTTGGCCTTCAGGCCGGCGTATTCACGTACAGCCTCACGAACGTGAATCTTGCTTGGGACGAGCTGGAATTGGGCGGCGTGGTGATCAACGACGTACCGTCATTTCGCGTTGATAACATGCCCTACGGCGGTGTCAAGGACTCCGGGCTGGGCCGGGAAGGCGTGAAATACGCGATCGAGGACATGACGAAGTTGCATCTGATGGTCGTGAGAGACGCACCGAAGCCGGCGCAGAAAGCTAAATAGGTTATTATTATAACAACGGCAGTCGCGGCGCCGATTAACGTGCTGGCAAGCGGGGGAGTGCTACAATAATAAGCTTTCCCGTAGTCCGAACGCCTCAACTGGCGGGACTGGAAGCCGAGTTGTTGGGCAGGT
Source organism: Candidatus Burkholderia crenata (assembly GCA_001190015.1). Lineage (GTDB taxonomy): Bacteria > Pseudomonadota > Gammaproteobacteria > Burkholderiales > Burkholderiaceae > Caballeronia > Caballeronia crenata. The sequence goes on along the minus strand of LGTG01000499.1, from coordinate 2,123 downwards.
TCGGTCGGTGTTCTTTCGTCTTTCGTATCGCTTGCCAAGTTTTTTTCATGCCCGAGGCGGTTGCCGTCATGGTCACGCAGCACCCGTATTTGCCACCGTACTTAGCCGTTAGTACCCGCTTTGTAGCAGCCCTATGTACTACGCCATCCGGTTGCGTCAGACCGGATCAAGCGAAGATTCGCAGCGATCGACACCCTGCGGGTCTGAAGTCCGCGCGTTGATCGTCGTTTGCCGGTTGCATCAACGAAACACGTGGTCTTCTTCATCCGATGTCCATGAGCGGTGGAATGACCGTTCGCGCGCCGCTCCGGCGCATTTTTAGTGAAAGCGAAAGCCACCAAAGTCACCATGTTCGATTCCGTCGCCACGAACCCGTCCGCCGCTTCATCCGACGCCGCACCCGGGGCTGATTCCAGCGCTGGAGTTCAAGCAGGTCTTGCCATGCCTGCTGCCGCGCTCGAGTTGGGCGCCACTAAATCAGCAGTGCCTGGTCCCGTGCCCACGTTCGACCAGTTTGGCCTGTCCCCCGACATCCTGCGAGCGGTGGTCGACTCCGGCTACACGATCCCCACGCCCATCCAGGCACAGGCTATCCCCGTGGTGCTGGCCGGCCGCGACGTGATGGGCGCCGCGCAAACGGGCACGGGCAAGACGGCGAGCTTTTCGCTGCCGATCATTCAGCGCCTGTTGCCCATGGCCAGCACGAGTGCGTCGCCCGCCCGCCACCCGGTACGCGCGCTGATTCTCACGCCAACGCGTGAGCTCGCCGACCAGGTCGCCGCGAACGTGCAGGCGTATTCCAAGCACACGCCGTTGCGTAGCACGGTGGTGTTCGGCGGGGTAGACATGAACCCGCAATCGGAAGCGCTGCGGCACGGTGTTGAAATTTTGATCGCCACGCCGGGACGATTGCTCGATCACGTTCAGCAAAAGACGCTGAATCTCGGCCAGGTGCAGATTTTCGTTCTCGACGAAGCCGACCGGATGCTCGACATGGGCTTCCTGCCGGATCTGCAGCGCATCTTGAATCTGCTGCCGAAGGAACGTCAGACGCTGCTGTTCTCGGCCACGTTCTCGGGCGAAATCAAGAAGCTTGCCGCAACCTATTTGCGCAATCCGCAAACCATTGAAGTCGCGCGAAGCAACTCCACGAACGCGAATGTGCGGCAAATCGTTTTCGAAGTCGCGGAGAGCGATAAATCCGGCGCAGTGACGCAACTGATTCGTGAGCGCGGCCTGAAGCAGGTGCTGGTGTTCTGTAACAGCAAGATTGGCGCGAGCCGGTTGGCGCGCGTGCTGGAGAAGGACGGAATTGTTGCGACGGCGATTCACGGCGACCGCACTCAGGGCGAGCGCATGCAAGCGCTCGATGCATTCAAGAAGCGCGAGATCGAAGCGCTGGTCGCAACCGATGTGGCCGCCCGGGGTCTCGACATCACGGACCTTCCGGCTGTGATCAACTTCGACCTGCCGTTCAGCGCGGAAGATTACGTTCACCGGATTGGCCGTACGGGCCGCTCGGATGCGTCGGGTGATGCGTTGTCGCTGTGCAGCCCGAACGAGCGCAAGCAACTCGCCGATATCGAAAAGCTGATTAAGCGGCCGCTCGAAGTCATGGTGTTGAAGGTTGACGTGTCGGTGCGGTGCGAGTCGTCTGCAGCTCCCCGTCGCGAAGAGTGCTCGGGCCGGCCGGAGCGCGGTGAACATCGGCATGCGCGCAGCGAGGAACCGCGTCGTCGTTCGACGTTGTTCGAGCGTTCGCATACGCGTCAGCAACCTATCGACGATTTCTTCCTGAAGCCGTACGAGCCGTTGGCGGCATCGACGAGAAAAACGCAGGACGATGCGGCGGCTGAAACCGAACGCAAGAACACGTCGCGTCAGCCGCTGGCTGCGTTGCTCGGTGGCCTGGGCATGCCGCGGAGAATGCCTTCGGGGTCTTGAGGGTATCGGCTGGGTTGAGGGCCGGTTAAAGTACGATGGCACGATGAAGCGGCAGAGATGCCGCTTTTTTGTGTGCGCCCAGCATGGGCGCAATCTTGGAGGTGTAAGTCCTCCCGTGAGTTGACCACAGCGAACGAAGTGAAGCGCAACTGCGTGAGGGTGACCGAGCGTGGGGAGGA
>LGTG01000498.1 GCA_001190015.1 Candidatus Burkholderia crenata | reverse complement strand
CCGCTTCCTCGTTCAGCCACGCATTAGCATCACAGGCTTCTTCCGATGCACGCTTTCGACCGCCTCTGTTCGTCATCGCCGTCCCTCATCAACTAATCTTGCAACGACGTTAACAGAAAGGATTCTTTATTAACAGAGAATCGTAGAAAAATATGGGTAATTGCAAGAGCATCGGGGCGTTGAATGACCACGCCTGGGCTAGTCTGCGGGTGACCTTCAAGACCTGCGAACATGCCATCTTCCAGCTTCCCTTTTGTTTATCTCGCGTCGCAAAGTCCCCGTCGGCAAGAACTGTTGCAGCAACTCGGCGTGCGCTTCGAGTTACTGCTGCCGCGTCCCGATGAAGACGCCGAAGCACTCGAAGCCGAGTTGCCCGGCGAGGCGGCTGATGCATACGTCCTGCGTGTCTGCGCGGCAAAAGCCCAGGCGTCGTACGCTCGCCGCTTGAACGGCGGACATCGTGCGGCACCCATTCTGGTGGCCGATACGACCGTCACCCTGGATGGCGCGATCATGAGCAAGCCCGACAACGCGGACCACGCTGTCGAGATGCTCGAGCGGCTATCCGGACGCGATCACGAGGTGCTAACAGCGCTTGCCGTGGTCGACGCCGACGGCGTTCTGCTCACCCCTGTTCTATCGCGTTCGCTAGTGCGCTTCGCCGCCGCCGAGCGTGCTGCACTGCAGCGTTACGCGGCGACCGGTGAACCGCTCGGAAAGGCCGGTGCGTATGGCGTTCAGGGACGCGCCGCGGCGTTTATCGAACGGATCGAGGGGTCCTATTCGGGTATCATGGGCCTGCCTCTTTTCGAAACAGCAGCACTCCTGCGCGTGGCGCGCGTCGACTTCTAAACAGTCCATGAACGAAGAAATCCTGATCAACGTCACACCGCAGGAAACCCGCGTTGCCCTCGTTCAGCAAGGTGCGGTGCAAGAGCTTCACATCGAGCGCACATTATCGCGCGGGCGGGTAGGCAATGTGTATCTCGGCAAGGTTGTGCGCGTGCTGCCCGGCATGCAGTCGGCCTTTATCGATATCGGGCTGGAGCGCGCGGCGTTCCTGCACGTAGCGGACATTTGGCATCCCCGTATTGCTGGTGAAACGCATTCGAACGCGCCGCACACGCCGATCGAGAAGACCGTGTTCGAAGGCCAGGCGCTAATGGTGCAGGTGGTCAAGGATCCTATCGGCACGAAGGGGGCGCGGCTGTCCACGCAGGTGAGTATCGCGGGGCGCACGCTGGTTTATCTGCCGCAGGAGCCACATATCGGGATCTCGCAGAAGATTGCCAGCGAGGCCGAGCGCGAGGCCATCCGGGCACGGCTGACCGCTGTCCTTCCTGAGGATGAAAAAGGCGGCTACATCGTCCGGACGATTGCGGAAGATGCGTCGAGTGAAGAGCTCGCGGCCGACGTCGCGTATCTGCGCAAGACGTGGGCAACAATTGTCGCGCAGGCGCAGCGGGTTGCGCCCACCTCGCTGCTGCATCAGGACCTCAATCTCGCACAGCGTGTGTTGCGCGATTTCGTCAATGACGAGACCTCGCGCATCCAGGTCGATTCGCGCGAGACGTATCAGATGCTGGCCGAGTTTGCGATCGAGTTCACACCGGCTGTGGCCTCGCGCGTGCATCACTATGCGGGCGAGCGCCCGCTCTACGACCTGTACAACATTGAAGCCGAGATCCAGCACGCGTTGTCACGCCGGGTCGATCTGAAGTCGGGCGGTTATCTGATGATCGACCAGACCGAGGCAATGACCACTATCGACGTGAACACGGGTAGTTATGTAGGTGCCCGTAATTTCGACGATACGATCTTCAAAACCAATCTCGAAACAGCGCATACCATTGCCCGGCAACTGCGATTGCGCAATCTGGGCGGAATCATCATTATCGATTTCATCGATATGGAGAACTTCGAGCATCGCGAGCAGGTGCTTGGCGAGTTGAAGAAAGCGTTATCGCGGGATCGGACGCGAGTGACTGTGAACGGGTTTTCGCAGCTGGGACTGGTTGAGATGACACGCAAGCGCACGCGTGAATCGCTCGCGCATGTATTGTGCGAATCCTGCCCGACCTGCGATGGCAAAGGCCAGGTGAAGACACCGCGCACTGTCTGTTACGACGTGCTGCGCGAGATCATGCGTGAGTCGCGCCAGTTCAATCCGCGTGAATTTCGCGTGGTGGCGTCGCAGCAGGTGATCGATTTGTTTCTCGAGGAAGAGTCGCAGCATCTGGCGATGCTGATGGACTTTATCGGCAAGCCGGTTTCGTTGCAGGTAGAGTCGAATCTGAGTCAGGAGCAGTACGATATTGTTTTGATGTAGCAATGTAGCCGATGACAAGTCCGGCCGCCTGATAATCAGCCGGCCGGCGCTTAATCGCCAATCGTATTGACTCGCACAAGAGAGTGCGAAGGCCGGAACGAGCTAATTCGAGACGGGGCATCAAGCACAACGTATCAGTATCGCCCCTAAGTCCCTCTCACCGCCGCAAACTCCGGTCAATCGCGGCGACCAAACCCTTCAGCGATACCGGTTTGCTCAAATGACCGTTAAACCCGGCATTGAGCGCGCGGGTCACATCCTGTTCGCGACCAAACCCGGTGAGCACAAGCGCAGGCAACCGCGCGTTCCGCGGTGTCCTTCGCATCTGCTGGATCAGCTCGTAGCCGTTCATGGTCGGCATGCCGATATCGGACAGCACCACGTCGAACTCCTGCTGCGCTACCGCTTCAAGCGCCTGCTCGGCGCTCGGCTCGGCACGCACCTGTGCCCCCTCCATTTCAAGCAGCGTGCGAAACGCCTCGAGGGCTTCAACAGAGTCATCGACAAGCAACACACGCAGCCCCTTCAGGATGCCCGAATCAACGTACCCGGATCAACGTATTCAGACGCAGTTTCCACAGGCGGTAACAGCGCGTTCTCCGGCAGCCACAAGTGGAAGCGTGCCCCTGCCCTGGCCCTGCCGACTCAGCTTCAATACGGCCGCCGTGCAATTCAGCGAGTTGCTTCACGAGCGACAGCCCTATCCCAAGACCGCCCCGCTCCCGCCGGCCACCCCCATCGGCCTGGCTGAACATCTCAAAGATACGCGGCAAGAAACCGGGATCGATCCCCTGCCCCGTGTTCGCCACGTCGACACAAACGAACCCGCTTTCCCGCCATAAAGCGATTCGCACCCGCCCGCCACGCGGCGTGAATTTCAGCGCGTTGCGCACAAGATTCCAGATCATCTGCTCGACGCGCTCGGCATGAATCATCACAGCGGCATTGGTGCCTGCCACCGACAACTCGATATCAGCAGCCTGCGCATCCACCGCGCTCACGACCCGACCGCCTTCAGCACGGACGCGACCTCCACCGGCGCAAACCAGAGCGCGAGCTTGCCGGTGTTAGCGGCGGTGCAAATCCGACACTAAACGGCGGCATGCGGTTGAATAGAAGCGAAGTGACCAGGGGCCGTTGCTGCTAGCCCGTGGTTGTCGGCCTGCTTGTGCTCAAAATGGATCGTCGACATCGGTCAGGCGAGCGTTCACGGGAGGCGCGCGTTGTTCGCGCTGTAGCTCGTGCTGCGAGCTGGTAGTGCGTGCAGATCCGCTCGCGTAGATCCTCGATGAGTTCGACGATGGCGAGCCCTTGCTCGGCGGACCAGTCCCGGAAGGCGACTGATGAGGGGGCATG
>LGTG01000497.1 GCA_001190015.1 Candidatus Burkholderia crenata | reverse complement strand
TACGGCGCCGGGCTGGCGTGCCTGCGCACTGCCTGCCAAAACCACTCGGCAAACCCGCAATTCAGCAGCAAATTGCATGTGCAAACCTCTTGATGCAAACCTCTTGAACACTGCTTCGGTCGTCATGACGGGGCGCTTTTCAACAGCCTGCTAAAGGCACCGACATTAGTCGATACTCCGAGCGAGAACTCGACGCAGTTGCGAACGCGCTTAATTGCAGACCACGCAAAGCCCTCGATTGGAAGACACCAGCCGAGGCGTTTGAAGAGTTAATATTCGCAACCTAAATGATGGCGTTGAAACGACTGCTTGAACCTAAGCAGGTCGCGTGTGATGACGCCATTGGGCAGCAGTTGCCCCTGTGCGTCGACCAGGTGGAACGGTCCATTCGGTACGCTGTCGATTTGTTTTTCCGAAATCATGTAACGCTTGCCGTCCACTTCCTGCGCTTGCGGCACGAGGCCACCCCAAATTTTCGGCAGGACAGGCATGGGCGTGCGCCCGTCCCAGTCCAGTTGCACATAGCGGGATGCGGGCACGGCTTCCAGCGGATATTGCACGCCGGGATAGTTGCCCCAGAGGTTGCTGAAACTACGACTTTCCTCGTAGATCACGGCAATATGGCGGACGCGCACCTGCAGCGTTCGATCAAGCGCGATGTCGGCGGCCGTCTTGGGCATGGCGGGGCGCGAGTCGAAGAGATTGCAGCCGCTTAGCGACAATCCGATCAGGCCGGCCAGACCGACGCCGGCCGCATATCGCAAGGAGCGCCTGTGCGGTGCTTCATCCGCTTTTGTCTACCTGAATCTTGCCCGCAAACGCGTGGTTCCCGATAGCTGGCCGAACGGCCTATGCGCCCAAAAAATGGGGCGACCCGGATGCCGTATGCCGTTTGGTCGACTGGAAAGCGTCACGCTAGGCGACTACTATCGTTCGAACAGCCCGGGAATCAACTGAGTACCAGTTTCACACCCACAATCACCAGCGTGGCGGCCAGCACGTTACGCAGCAGCACCTCCGGCGCCCGGGAGGAAAGCATGCTGCCCAGCACGATCCCCGGCAGCGAACCCACGAACAGGGACAGCAGCAGGTCCCAATTGACGGAACCGAACAGCCAGTGGCCGATCCCTGCAATCAGCGTCAGCGGAACAGCATGGGCAATATCCGACCCGACTATGCGTGCAGTCGGCAAACGCGGATAGAGCAGCAACAGCACGGTCACGCCAATGGCGCCTGCGCCGACCGAGGTGATGGACACCAGCACGCCCAGGATCGCGCCGGTGAGCACGGTCCAGGCCAAGGTGCGGGTTTCACGGCTCGCCGCCCCTGGTTTTCCGCTGGCTTCGCGGGCCATTCCGGTCTTGTACGCAAGGCGTGCGAGCTGCGGGCGGAACACGAGCGAGACAGCGGTAACCAGCAGCGCGTAGCCCAGCACGAGCTGGATCACCCGGGCGGCAGCAGGCGTGTTCAAACCGTACCGGTTGAGCAGGATCAGGGTAATGGCCGCCGCCGGGATACTTCCCGCCGCGAGCCGGCCGGTAATGCGCCAGTCCACGGAGCCCTTGATGCCGTGGACCAGCGTGCCGGTCGCCTTGGTCGCGGCCGCGTAGAGCAGGTCCGTGCCGACCGCGGTAGCCGGGTGGATACCGAACAGCAGCACGAGCAGCGGCGTTATCAGGGAGCCGCCGCCTACGCCGGTCAGGCCAACGAGGAAACCCACGGCCAGGCCGGATGCGGAATAAAGTAAGTCGATGTGAGGAAAAGGCATTCGGCTGGGAGAACCGGTTGGATGAGCGTCGGTCGAAAAGCGGTCGATGATAGCGGGTCCGCGGCGCGCTTGCCGCCGCCGGCCCATGCAAAATTGATTCACGGGCTTCGGCCGTACAATCGGCCAGGTGTCCAGGCAACTCTTTCAGGAAGGTGTAATGGAAACGAAAAGGAACAACAGCAAGCAGAGCAGGCGTAAAACGACCGACAGGCCCGTGATATCGCTCGCGAAGCTGCCCACGGTCCCGCTCATGACGACATGCCCGATCCAATCCGCACTACGGCCGGCGTTCGCGAGGTTCCTGCCCGACACAGTAGCGGACGGGGCATTTATCGCAACCGAACATACGAACTACGCGAACGAGCGCCAATTCGTGCTCAAGGCCGGCAACACCTTTGTCGTCAACGACACACGCGTGTTGTCGCAGTTGCGCCTGACCTTCGGCGGCCGCTCGCCGTCGCTCTTGTCCGGCAGTGTGTCGAGCGACAACGCCGTGTTTACCGCACACCTGACCAACCGCCGCTGCCGCCCATCGGCGGGGCGACCACGCCGGAAGGCGTGATCCACGTCGAGCGCCGCCGCGTGTTGTCGTGGCACGTGCTGCACGAAGCGATCGTCCTCACCAACTACGGTACGGAACCGGCTACCGTGCCACTTTCGATCAATTTTGCCGCCGATTTCCACGACATGTTCGAAGTGCGCGGTTCCGCCCGTCCGAAACGCGGGGCCATGCGCGAGCCGTGCATCGAAGATGGCGAAGTCGTGTTGCGCTAACAGGGCTGGATGAGGTCGAGCGTACCGCGCACATCCAGTTTTCGCCTGTGCCCCATTCGCTCTCGGTCAACCGCGCGGACTACGTGCTGCGAATCCAGTCGGAAGCGGCCATGTCGATCTACTTGTCGATCACGGCCGTTGCGCACGCATTGAGCGACGCCAGCGCGAAGAGCAAGAAAATCGCCGAGGAAGGCGCCGAGTGCGCGCCGGAATCGGGGCGGCCACCCATTCGCGAGGCGCTTGTCGATGCCACGGCGCATGCGCGAACGGCGGCGCTCCGTGGCCCGCGTGCGCTCGAGCAACCCGTTGTTCAGCGAATGGATCGATCGTTCGCTCGCCGATCTCGGATTGCTGACTACCGATCTTGAAACAGGACCGTATCCGTACGCGGGCATCCCGTGGTTTTCCACGGCTTTCGGCCGCGATGCCATCATCACTTCGCTGCAGATGTTGTGGCTCGATCCGTCGCTTGCCCGCTGCGTGCTGCGGTTTCTCGCGGCACACCAGGCACGTGAAGACTCGGCGTTCCGCGATGCCGAAGTGGGCAAGATGGCGAATTCAACCAGTCGTCGTTGCAACATCTCGAAATTTGGAGGTGTTAAATGGGGCGACCGCGGGGCTAGGGCTCGCAACAAACCGGGAGGCCGATGAT
>LGTG01000496.1 GCA_001190015.1 Candidatus Burkholderia crenata | reverse complement strand
CCAAATCTCTAAAAATCCACGAAGTTCCTGGCCGCACGGCTGACGAAAACACTAACGGGCTGCTCCGACAGTATTTCCCTAAAGGCACCGACATTAGTCGATACTTCGAGCGGGAACTCGACGCAGTTGCGAACGCGCTTAATTGCAGACCCCGCAAAGCCCTCGATTGGAAGACACCAGCCGAAGCGTTTGAAGAGTTAATATTCGCAATCTAAAAAATGATGGTGTTGCAATGACTGCTTGAACCTAAGCAACGTGCTAATATCGATCAGGTTTATCCTGATTGCACGGCTGGTCACGCTCAAGCTGGACGTCCGCTTACCGCACTGATCCGTGCTCGGCAGCGGGGTCGCAGCGGAAGCCCGCCAACACGCGCTAGCGAAAGCCGCCGGCTATTTGCTACAATCTCTCTTCGATTTTCGCCTTATTTCCGGCATTTCATTTACGTCAATTCCACCCCAACGGTCGATCGACCTGCAGACCAAACATGAACATCGAGCAAGCGCGTTTCAACATGATCGAACAGCAGATCCGCCCCTGGGATGTGCTGGACCAGGACGTCCTAAACCTGCTGTCGATCATCAAGCGTGAAAACTTCGTTCCGGCCGCGTATCGCAGCATCGCGTTCGCGGATCTCGAAATTCCGCTGCCCGCCGGCCAACACATGCTGTTTCCGCGAGTCGAAGCGCGGGTGCTGCAGGAACTGGCCGTGAAAAAGCACGAAGTCGTGCTCGAGATCGGCGCCGGCTCGGGTTACATGGCGGCGTTGCTCGTCGCACGCGGCCGTTCGGTCACCAGCGTGGAAATCGAGCCCGAACTCGCGAAGCTGGCCGAAGAAAACCTAGCGGCGAACGGCGTGTTGAATGCGCAGGTCGTGCTCGGTGACGGCGCACTCGGCTGGAAAGAAAGCGAACCCTACGACGTGATCTGCGTCTCGGGCGGCCTGCCGGTCATGCCCCAGGAATTCCTCGATCAGTTGAAGATCGGCGGCCGACTGGCGGCGTTTGTCGGCAGCGCGCCGGTCATGAAAGCACAGATCATTACGCGTGTGGATGCAAAGCAATTCCGCGTCGCCGATATTTTTGAAACGCTGATCCCGCCGCTCAAGAACGCCGTGCTGCCGTCGCGTTTCAAGTTCTGACGCAACCTGGTTTCAGGTTCGGACTCGCGCTCCCCTTTTTAGCGGCGAGTTCGGAGTTTCACGTTTCATCACGTTGCAAGCCGCACGTTTGTTTGTACCGGTAGCACCGGCGTGCTACCCGCTCGCTGTCGCTAACCACTTTCATCGGAATCCCATGCAAAATCTGTCCGCACCCGAACTGGCTGAATGGCTCGCCGATTCATCGCGTCCCGCCCCTGTCCTGCTCGACGTCCGCGAACCGTGGGAAATCGAAACCGCGAAGCTCGCCAATATTGTTGCCATCCCAATGCGCGATATCGCGGCGCGCAGTGAAGAACTGGACGACGAAGCGCAGATCGTCTGCATCTGCCACCACGGCGCCCGTAGCGCGCAGGTCGGCATGTTCCTGGAGTCCCGTGGCTTTACGCACGTGTTCAACCTGTTTGGCGGTATTGACGCATGGTCGCGTCAGGTCGATCCGGCCGTACCCACGTACTGATCCGTCCGCTTTCGGGCCGTCGTTTTAGTCGTTCCACCCTTTCCGCTCCCCCGTTCCGAACGAATCCCATGCGCCTGATGTTCGCGCTTGCACTATGCAGTATAGCATAGGTGTCGGGTTTGCATGCTCACCGGCCTCGGCCGTGAGTCTCAATCAGCTCTACGACGAAGCGTTTGAAACCGACGCGCAGCTCCAGAGCGTGCGTTCCGGCCTCACCGCCGACAGCGAACAACTGCCTCAAGCCCGAGAGAAACTGTTGCCGCAACTCTCAGCGTCGGTGACCGCCAGCGAGCAGCGCACGGAGCTCGGCGGCGGTTTCCCTGCATCGTCGGAAAACAGCAACGGTTACACCGTTTCGCCGACGCAACCCCTCATCAACGTCGCGAGCGGGCAAGATTATCAACAAGGCCAGATCGCGCTGACGTCCGCTCAGGCGCAGTTCCCGGCGGGCTCGTCAGGACCTGATCGTGCGGCTCGGCCAGGCGTACTTCGACGCTCTTTCGGCGCAGGACAGCGTCGCGATCGGGCGCTCGCAAAAAGCATCGATTGCCGAGCAGCTTGAATCGGCGAAACGCTCATTCGATGTCGGCCAGTCGACCATCACCGATACCAACGAAGCCCAGGCCAAATACGATCAGGCGATCTTGCAGGAAATTGCGGCGCAGAACGATCTCGAGGTGAAGCTGGCGGCGCTGGAGCAGATCGTCGGGCATCCGGTGACGCGGATGGGATGGGCTTGCGCGCGGCGTGACGCTTGCCGCTGCCCGTTCCCGCCGACATGCAGCAGAGTCGACATGGCACGCGACGCGAACTATCAGGTCATGCTCAAGCAACTGGCGGTTGCGAACTCGCAGCGTGAGACATTGAAAGCGAAGGCCGGTCATTATCCGACACTCGATCTGGTCGCGAGTTACGCGAAGAGCAGTCTGGGCGCCGCGGGCGCCAGCAACTCTTCGGCGGAAATTTCGGCGGTGGTTTTGGCAGTGGCGCAAACACGCTTGTACCGGGCGTGCCGGCAACCGCGGCCGAACTGGGCAATTACGGCGCGTATTACACCAACGCGACCGTCGGCGTACAGCTCGCCATTCCGCTGTACGAAGGTGGCGCGACGCAAAGCCGCGTGCGCCAGACGCTGGCGCTGGAAGACAAGGTGGAAGCAGATCTGGACGCAGCGCGGCGTTCGGCGGCGTTATAGGCGCAACAGGCGTTTTTGGGGGTATCGAGTGGACTCGGACTCGCGCAAGTCCGTGCGCTAGAAACCGCAGAACAATCCGCGCGGACATCTCTTGAATCGAATCTGCTGGGGTATCAGGTGGGCGTGCGGATCAACATCGATGTGCTCAACGCGCAGGATCAGCTCTTTTCGGCACGGCGCGATCTGGCGAAGGCCCGCTGCTTATGACACGTTGATCAATTCCCTGAAGCTGAAGGCATCACGGCCACAGCCTGACCGACAGCGACGTGCTCTCGCTCAACATGCGGCTCTCGCTTACCGACGATACCGCGCTGACCGCGTTACCGGTGGTGCGCCAAGCGTGCCGCATCCGGGCACCGCGGCACGTAAAACGAACGCGGTTGGTCGTCGCTCGATGCCGCAATAAAAAACCGGTAAAAAAATCAAACTACGTTCATTGCCAGTGCGCTCTCGCGATAGTGCAGGCTCGCCTTTTCGCTATCGCCGAGTTGCTCATGCAAACGCGCCAACGCGCGATGCGTGCGAATCTTCAACGGTTCGTTATCGGCCAGCTTCAATGCCGATTCCAGGAACGCCTGCGCCTTGCCCCACAATTGCTGATGCAGGCACAACAGCCCAAGCGTGAACATCAGGTCCGCGTCTTCGGTGCGCTCCTTCTGCCATGCTTCGGCGCGCTGGATCAATGGCAAGGCGTCGCCCGGCGATGCGCAATCCGGATACCGCAGCAGCAGCCGCGCGTCCCAGTTGTGATCCAACGCTTCTTCAACAATCTTGCGCGCGTCGTTCCTTCTGTCCAGCGCAATCAGCAATTCAGCGGCAAGATCGGCGAGCCGCGGCGATTGCCGCTCAGTCGCCGATAACGACTGCCAGAACTCCAGCAACGCGTCCGGATTATGACGCCGGTCGCGCAACAGGTTTTCCGATGCGACCTGACGCAAACGTACCGCGACCGCCGGATGCAGCGCCTCGCGTTTCTCCAGCGTCTTGACCAGCTTCAGTACTTCGCCCCAGTTCTTCAACTGCTGCTGCGCGCGCAACGCAATCTGCTGCGCATGCAGACGCCGGCCGCCCTGCGCCTGCATCTCGGTCAACGCAACCAGCGCGCCCTCCGCGTCGCGGCCATCGGCACGCATGTCGGCGGTGGCCATCAAACGCGCGTCCTGCCAGTCGCTGTCCTGCACCTTGGCGAGCCATTCATCGCGACGCGCGTATTCGTGCATCTCGTGCGCCGCCTTCGCACCGATCAGCCCGGCGGCACCCGTGTTTTCATCGACGATAAGGGAATCGCGGGCCGACTTTTCCGCCTTCGAAAAACGTCCCGCATACAAATGGCCGATCGCGTCACGCAATGCGGCATTCGTCTTCGCGAGCCGCGAGCGGGTCCGGTACGCCGACACCCGTTGCGGCATTTTCAGCACGCTGCGAATGGCGCGAAGCACGGCGTAGATCACGATGAACGACACGACCAGCGCCACCACGAACAGATTCAGCGACATATCCACCCGATAAGGCGGCATGACCAGCAGCAACTGCCCGCCGTCGAAGACGCTGACGAGCGCCAGGCCCGTGGCTGCCGCGAACAGCAGCACAAACCAGATGAGTCCGCGCATCGTCATCATCCGCCTCGCTTGAACTGGTGAACCGCCGCGAGACTCGCATTCAGATCAGGCACGGTAACCGCGAACGACGCCTGGTCGACTTGCTGCAGGAGCGTACGAACCGCCTTGACCTTGCCAGACGACTGATCGAAATACCGGCCGAACCCGGTGTCGGCGGCATGAAGATCCGACTTGAGCGCGGGTTCACTGCGCGACAACAACGACAGGCGCGCCGACAACAAACGCAGCTTCACGTTTTCGCGCACGAAATAACTTTGATCCGGCGATGCGAGCATGGCGTCGGCGTTATCGATACGACGCACCGTCACCAGGCTCGACAATTGCTGCCCAATACCGCTGGCAAGCTGCTGCAGCCATACTCTCCAATACGGCTGGCCAGTCGCGGCTGCGATGGCGGCGGTGTCGCGCGGGGTATCGGCGTGGGCCGTTGGCTGCGTGATCGGCGCTTCGCCCGCCAAAGGCAGGGAGTCGATCTGATCGATTGCTGTATCGAGCTTGATGGCAAGCCCCGTGAGATCGGTGGACGGCGTTGCGCGCAGCTTGTCCATGTCCTGCGCGATCGCCTTGCGGATCGTCACGATCTGCGGACCCGTGGTAGCGGCGAGCCGCGTGTCCGCGCTTTGCAGTGCGAACAGCGCGAGCTGGACGTTGCCGGTGAGCTGCAACTGTTGGCTCGCGCTTGAAAGGATTTGCTCGACTTCAGCAAACGTCCAGTCGTCACGATTGCTCGCCAGATCCTGGTATTGCTGTTGCAGCGCCTGGCTTTGCGCCTGCGCGTCGGTGAGTTTGCCCTGGAACTGGATGATCTGCGTGTTGAGCGCCTGCACGGAACTGGCGGCCTGATCAGCCTGGGCACGCAAGGCGTCCGTTTGCGTGTCGTTCGCCTGCAGACGTTGCGCGAATTGCGCGTCGCGCTGATCGAATTTGCGGTTGAACATGAAACCGCCCACACCCGCGACCACCACCACGATCAATAGCACCAGCCACAGCAGCGCGGTGCCCGCGCTACCGCCACGCTGTTTTGGCTGCAACTCGTAGGGCGTGAACGGCGTGTTTGGCGGCAACGGTGGGGTTGACGTGGTGGACTGCGGGGCGGTTTTACTCGAGTCGATCGAATCAGTCATGCGTGATTGAACCGGTTGGTGAGCCGGCGTTGAGGCCGGCCTGGAATCCGTCGGCGCGGACTCCGGTTGGTTTGACTGGATTGGCTGAACGGCGCTGCCGTCGAGGCCTTGTATCCATGTTCTTGCGCTTTTGCAACCTGCGCTTCCGGTTCTTGTTGTTTCGCTATGTGTTCCGTTGCCGCGGCGAAGATGCCGGTGAGTGCCTGCACGATACGCTGCTCGCCGCCGGCGCCAGACACCGTAATCCTATCAAAACCCGCTTGCCGCGCGGCTTCGGCAATACGCGGATGCGGACTCACGAGCGGCACATGCTTGAGCGTCAGGGTTTCATCGACTGTGAGATGTTCGCGGGCAAACTCTTCAAGATTGCGTACGCCTTCCGAGCTTGTCAGCAGCCACGCGTGCGGAACGCCTGCGAGCAGGGCGTGGATGCGCTCCCAGTCGCGCATGGACGGTTCCGGCACGATCCGCCGGTACGCCGCCACTTTCTCGACCTTCGCACCCGCTGCGCTCAACGCGTCCGCCAGCCACTCGCGTCCGCCATCGCCGCGCACGATCAATACGCGTTTGTCCTTGAGACCGTCAGGGCCGAAATGCGTTTCGATAGCGGCATACAGCGCTTCGGAATCGTAACGAGGGTCCGTGGGTGTTTCGGTCACCGTTGCGCCGGCCGCCGGGCTGATTATGTTATAGGCCGGTGGCGCCACGCCTTGCCGCGCAAGCGCAGCCACGCTGCCGGGTCCGACCACGCCAATCGCGACTTGCGAAGGCCACG
Source organism: Candidatus Burkholderia crenata (assembly GCA_001190015.1). Lineage (GTDB taxonomy): Bacteria > Pseudomonadota > Gammaproteobacteria > Burkholderiales > Burkholderiaceae > Caballeronia > Caballeronia crenata. The sequence continues at coordinate 1,446 of LGTG01000496.1, read as the reverse complement.
CGGAACTTAGCGCGGTAAACGCGTGATCGATGGCATTCGGTGACACGAACACGACCAATGCAAACCCAAGCTCAGCGAGCGCATATAGCTCGTCGAGCGCCGCGCGCAGCGGCGCGGCATCGGTCACCGGACCAATATCGATAAGCGGAAACTCAATTGACTCGAAACCGGCGCGCTCCAGCAGCGCCAGCAACGCGGCCGACTGGCCCGAAGGACGCGTGACGACAACAGCCGGTCGCTGCGCTGACGGTTGCGTTTGCCCTTGCGCCGATGAATGGGTAGATCCCTGAGCGTTCGCCATTAGTCTGCAGGCGAGGCAGCGGGAAGAATACCGGCGCCGTTCGCGGTACTCAGCTCACGGACGATGTTCATTGCGCCCTGTGCTTCGAGTTCGGCCGAGACACGGCGGCCGAGATCCAGCGCGGCCTGCACGTCAGCGGCCTGGGCGAAACCCTCGGCGCGCAGGACCCGCGTGCTGTCGACAGTCGAGACACAACCACGCAAATGCAGCACGCCGTCGCGCCAGTCCGCATACGCGGCGAGCGGCACTTCGCAACTGCCGCCGAGCGAGCGCGACACCATCCGTTCGGCTTCGACGGCGGCGGCCGTCGCTTCATGATTCAAGGGTGCGAGCCAGGCGGCGAGATCGTCCCGGCCGGCACGGATTTCAATGCCCAACGCACCCTGTCCCGCGGCCGGCAAGCTGGTTTCGACCGGCAGGCTGGCACGAATCCGTGACTCGAGGCCAAGGCGTTTCAAGCCGGCGGCAGCAAGAATGATCGCCGCGTAATCGCCGCGATCGAGCTTGGCGAGCCGGGTATCGAGATTGCCGCGCAACGGGTGGACATCGAGATGAGGGAACTGCATGCGCAACATGGCTTCGCGGCGCAGGCTGGACGTCCCCAGGATGCTGCTTTCAGGCAGTTCCTCGAGCGACGCATAGTGCGGCGAGACGAAGGCGTCGCGAGGATCCTCGCGTTCGAGGATCGTGCTCAGCGTGAAGCCCTCGGGCAATTCCATGGGCACGTCTTTCAGCGAATGCACGGCCAGGTCGGTGCGGCCGTCGGCGAGCGCAGCTTCCAGTTCCTTGACAAACAGGCCCTTGCCGCCGACCTTCGATAAGGTGCGGTCGAGAATCTGATCGCCGCGTGTCGCCATTCCAAGGATTTTGACGTCGCAAGATGGATATAATTTGCGCAGTGCAAACCGCACATGCTCGGCCTGCCACATGGCTAGACGGCTTTCCCGCGAGGCAATGACCAGAGTGTCGGGCGGTGGCGTGGAAGGCGTCTCGGAGTTCATTGCAAAGTCAATCGAATGACGGGATGGATAGCAGCTAATGATAGCACGAGCGAATTCAACCGGTCGTTGCAGCATCTCGAAATTTGGAGGTGTTAAATGGGGCGCCCGCGGGGCTGGGGCTCGCAACAAACCGGGAGGCCGATG
>LGTG01000495.1 GCA_001190015.1 Candidatus Burkholderia crenata | reverse complement strand
TGCTGAACGACGTCACGGCGAGTTCTTGTTTGACTACAGCGGTGGTCATGGCTTTCCCCGGTTGTCTTGATCGATAAATTCAGTTTATCGGCCACAAAATTGCGCGCAAGCGAGCAGTCCCGGACGTCTGCTGCTAATCGCATAAAAATACGATGGCTTCGGCAGGCGGGCTGAAGTGCTTGTATTATTGGTAAGTTGCGCTGCGAAAAAAACGGGTGCGGGCGGGTTCGAAAAGTGCGTTAAATGTGAATGAGCGGATTTGGGCGGAACACAAGAGATTGCTACCATTTTTGCATTCGCACGGTAGCTTTTGGAAACACTTCGCGCCGAACCCCTGCACCGGATCAGTGGGCGAATTCAACCGGTTCGTTGCAACATCTCGAAATTTGGAGGTGTTAAATGGGGCGACCGCGGGGCTGGGGCTTGCAACAAACCGGGAGGCCGATGACTTGCAATTACCCATATTTTCTACGATTCTATATAATAAGGAATCCTTTATA
>LGTG01000494.1 GCA_001190015.1 Candidatus Burkholderia crenata | reverse complement strand
GCCTCTGTTCGTCATCGCCATCCCTCATCAACTAATCTTACAACGACGTTAACATAAAGGATTCCTTATTAACAGAGAATCGTAAAAAAATATGGGTAATTGCAAGGGTCGCCACGCCGACCGTGCGCGCAAAGAAGCGGCGGATATTCACGGCGTTGGTGGTTTCATCAGAGCCCTGGTCGATCACCTTCAGCGTGTCGCTGCATCCGATGATCACGGACGTAACCTGCAGGCCGCCCGTTCCCCAGCCATACGGCAAGGGCATTTCCCGCGATGCAAACGGCACCTGATGACCCGGCACGGCGACCGCTTTCAACAGCGCGCGATGGATCGTGCGTTTGGTTTGTTCATCGAGGTAAGCGAAGTTATAGCCTTCAGCCATGGCACTTTCTCCGATACACGCATTCATGCTGCGTTCTCCTCGCTGGGCTCGGCTTGCGCTTGTTGCCCTCGTTGCGCTTCCTGAGCCTGATACTCTTCCTGAGCAACACGTTCGCGCTGCACTTCTTTCTCTATGCCCGCACGCAAACGCCGCAGCAACTCGAGTTCGGACTGGAAGTCGACGTAGTGCGACAATTTCAAGTGCTGCACGAAGCCCGATGCTTCCACGTTGTCGCTGTGATAAAGCACGAATTCCGCGTCCTGCGTCGGCTACGAAATGGTCTCGCCCAGTTCCTGCGCACGCAGTGCGCGGTCGACCAGCGCCGCGGCCATGGTCTTGCGTTCCGAGTGACCGAATGCGATGCCATACCCTTGCGTGAACGTGGGCGGCACGTCGCCGCTGCCCGCGAACTGGTTGATCATCTGGCACTCGGTGATGTCGATATCGCCGATCTCCACTGCGAATCCCAACTCTTCAAGCTCCAACTCGACGGCGACTTCTCCGTAACGAATCTCGCCGGCAAACGGATGCGAATTTGCATACCCGCGCTGCGTGGCGTAGCCGACAGCCAGCAGGAAATCCTCATCCGCGCGGGCCAGATTCTGTAAACGGACCGGGCGCTCGACGGGGAACATCAGAGGCTCGCGCGAAAGATAGCCGGGTTCGGGCGCATCCGCGTGCTTCTTTTCCTGCTCGATCAACCCTTCCTTGTCGAGCAGCGCGAGCACACGCGGTATCGCTTCATGCTGCGGTGCGGGCGCGCCTGGAAGGCTGACGTTGGCTGTGCGTGGGCCGCCTTTAGCCAGCAAGCTGAAGTCGAGGAGACACTGGGTGTAATCGTGTACATACCGCCCAGCACCTGTCCGCCCGGAATGTCCTTGAACGTAGCCGAAATACGCCGCTCCACAAGCATGGCTTCCGTATCGAGCGGCACCGTATAACCGAAGCGAGGCAGCGTCGTGCGATACGCCCGCAGCAGGAAAATGGCTTCCACAAGATCTCCCGCTGCCTGCTTGATCGCGAGCGCGGCCAGTTCTTCATCGTAGACCGAACCTTCGGTTATCACACGGGCAATCGCCAGCCGGAGCTGCTCGCGAATCTGGTCGACACCAAGTTTAGCGATCGATTTATCGCCGCGCCGGTTGGCCGCAAGCAGGTCCCATGAACGCTCGATAGCGCGTTCTCCGCCTTTGACTGCGACGTACATCAGGCCACCTCCACGCGTGTTGTAAGCGGCAGGCCGATCACCGAACCGCCGTGCACGAAATAACAGTCGATACCGCAAGGAAACTGGCTCGCCAATGACGCGCGCTCATGCCAGAACGAAGCCGGCACGCCCGTGATATGGACAGTCTGCGTGTCGGGGATACCGGGGCCGCACCAGGTCATCGGCGTGCCGTCGTTAAGTGAGTCCACGCGGATGAACAGCATGACCGCGTTCTCCGGTGTCTCAGGGTCCCCGAGCGAAAATGCATCCAGCGGCGGCATTGATTCCGCATCGTGCAGGTAGGCAAAAACCGTTTGTGCATGATCGTGCGTCAGCGGTGCGCCCGTGTGAAACCGCAGCGCGTCGCTCAAGCCGCGATGTTCATGCTGCAGCAGCACGGGCGTCGAATAGTCAGCTAGTGCGAGCAACGCAGCGAACGCGGCCATTGGCACATGGGTCACAGCCGTGTGCTGCCGTCCTGATCCAGGCCGGGCAGTACGGCGTCGATCGAGACGATCTTGCCGGGCCGCGAAAACGCGTTGAGCAACGCGCGGAACACGCCCTGGGAATCATGGACAGTGTCGTTGAAACTGGGGGTCAGGGTCGCAAGGTCGATGCTCCCGGCTTTCCGCAATGCGCGCAGCGAGCGGCGCGAGCAAATGCTCATGCATCCGGGCTTCGAAAGCAGGCGTCTGCAGCAATGCGTCGGCGAGCGCGGCAAGCGTCGCTCGCTCCTTGTCCCGTCCCATGTGAACACGGCAATACCCACCTCAGCACGTCCCTCGTGAACCCGCAAGCGCAGCGTCGCACGCGTCACGGTCACTTCACCCAGGTTGAACGCATCCTCCCCGCTGCCGCCAACCCGTCCGCGCACCATTGCAAGGCCGATATCGGCTGCGCGCAACCAGTCGAATTCAGGCGGCGGCGTGCCTTCCAGTGCCGTATCAAGTGCGTCCTTCATGCAGGTTCGCGGCGTGCGCGCCAGGATGGCCAGTCACTCCCGCCGCGTCGCGAGGCCGGGTGGCGCAGGCGGCGGCTCAGATGTACTCATGGTCTTTCCTCGTCAATAAAGGGCGCGCTTGAAGCCCAAGCCGCATCCGTGATTTTGTCGTCCTGTTAAGCGTGAACGGTACTAGAATAATCATCCGGTCGTCTAGCAGGCTGTTGAAATTGGGTCCCTAAGCGGGGTTTAAGAGACAAGCGTTATGAATATCGTGTTCATAATCTTTGGCTATGGATGCGATGCGCGGATTGGATAAGATGCAAGAACCTCTTTTTACTACGGTCAAGCTGGGGAATTTTGTCCCGGCGGATCACCCGCTGAGACCAATTCGACTGCT
>LGTG01000041.1 GCA_001190015.1 Candidatus Burkholderia crenata | reverse complement strand
TCTGCAGGGTAGTGGCCGGGAACACCGCGCCCAGCGCTTCAGGCATGCCCTTCAGTCCGTCGGTGACCGCGATCAGGATATCCTGCACGCCACGTACCTTCAGGTCGCTGAACACCTTCATCCAGAATTTCGCGCCCTCGGTGTTCTCGATCCACAGTCCCAGGATGTCCCGTGTGCCGTCTGGCACAGGACCTCCTGCGCCAAATAGCCCTTCCTCACGGATCTTGACGCGCAGCGCGTCGAAGAACACCACCGGATACATCGGCTCAAGGGGCGGCCCTGCCAAGTCGTCACCTCGTCCATCACCGCATCGGTCACGGAACTGATGAACTCCGGCGACACTTCGGTGCCGTACTGCTCGGCTAGAAACCCCTGGATCTCGCGCACCGTAATGCCACGGGCGTACATCGCGATGATCTTGTCTTCAAAGCCGGTGAAGCGCCGCTCGTGCTTAGGAATCACGATCGGCGCAAAGCTGCCGTCGCGGTCGCGCGGAATCTCCAGTCGCAGCGGGCCGTCGTCGTTCAACACCGTCTTGCCGCTCTTGCCGTTGCGATGGTTGGTCGCGTTCGGGCCGCACAGCACCGGCCGCATAGCCCAGGTGATGTCCGAGCTCGGCACCCGGCCGAAGCGGCGTGCACCGCTTCAGCCGTCATGGGTCCTTTCACGAACTGATCGATCAGTTCCTTCGGAATCGACGGCAACGCC
>LGTG01000493.1 GCA_001190015.1 Candidatus Burkholderia crenata | reverse complement strand
GCCAAAGATTATGAACACGATATCCATAACGCTTGTCCTTCAAACCCAGCTTACACGGTACCCAATTTCAATAGCCTGTTAGGAATCGATGGTTTGATTCTAGCTGCGTTTTCACAGTTAACCGCAGAGAACTCGCGCCATAGCATCGGGATCACGCCGTTATCGGCGCATTTACGCGCAGATATGGTGCAAACCACTCATTCCACCGGAATATTCTTCAAATCGTTCATCCAGACGACTGATTCCGAATCGCTCGGCGCGCGCCAGTCGCCGCGCGGCGACAACGAACCTCCAGACCCGACTTTCGGCGCATTCGGCACGCAGGACCGCTTGAATTGGCTGGTCCGGAAAAACCGGTCGAGGAAAATCCCCAGGCTGTGCTTGATGGCCGGCAACGCGTACTCGTTTCGCGCAACAGGCGCGCCTTCCGGCCAGTCGCCCGCGTCACGATCTTTCCAGGCGGTGTACTCCAGGAATGCCACTTTCGACGGTGCAAACCCAAAACGCAGCGTGTAGTACAGGTTGAAATCCTGCAGCTCGTACGGTCCGATGACGCTTTCGGTTTTTTGCTCCGGATTGCCGTTTGATTTACCGGGAACGAGTTCCGGGCTGATGTCCGTATTCAGGATGTTGATGAGAACATCCGAACCCGAATTGCCGATCTGCCCGGTTTCCGCGACCCACCGGACCAGGTGCGTGATCAGCGTTTTCGGGACGCTGGCGTTGACGTTGTAGTGCGACATGTGATCGCCCACGCCATACGTGCACCAGCCAAACGCGAGTTCGCTCAGGTCACCGGTACCGATCACGATCGCACCCTTGAAGTTCGCGAGCCGGAACAGATGATTCGTGCGCTCGCCGGCCTGCACGTTCTCGAACGTGATGTCGTATTCCTCCTTGCCCGACGTATACGGGTGGCCGAGATCTTTCAGCATCTGCTCGCAGCTTGGCCGGATGTCGATCTCGCTCGCTGAACAGCCGACAATCTCCATCAGTTGGCGCGCCTGCAGGAGCGTCCGGTCGCTGGTGGCGAAACCGGGCATGGTGACGCCGAGAATATTCGTGCGCGGGAGCTTCAGCCGATCCATGGCCTTCGCGCAGACAAGCAGTGCATGGGTTGAATCCAGGCCGCCCGAAATGCCGGTCACGACCTTCGATATGCCGCTGGCCGAGAGCCGTTGCACCAGCGCCTGCACCTGGATGTTGTAGACCTCATTGCAACGTTCGTCGCGGAGTTTTGGATTGGACGGAACGTAAGGGAAACGCTCCACGACGCGGTCCAGTGGCAATGCGCGGTTAATCGGTAGATCGATATTGAAGCGCACCGTTTCGAACTTCGATATCTCGTCGGCATGTCGACGCACCGACTGGCCGAACGTGGTCTGGTGCATGCGCTCACGCGAGAGCCGCTCGAGATCGACGTCGGCGAAAACAAGATGCGAGGTGTCCAGGAAGCGCTCGGATTCCGCGAGCAGTTCGCCGTTTTCGTAGATCACCGCCTGTCCGTCCCACGCCAGGTCCGTGGTCGACTCGCCCCTTCCCGCCGATGTGTACAAATACGCCGAAAGGCACCGGGCGGACTGCTGCCCGACCAGTTGATGCCGGTAACTCGACTTCCCGACCACCACGTTCGACGCCGACAGGTTCACCAGCACTGTCGCGCCCGCGAGCGCCGCGAACGACGAAGGCGGCACCGGCACCCACACGTCCTCACAAATTTCCACGTGAAAGCGGAACAGCGGCATGTCGGCAATTTCGAACAGCAGTGAGGATCCGAACGGCACTTCAGCGCCCAGCAAAGTGACCCGATCAGTAGATGCGTTCTCGGCCGCGCTGAACTGGCGCGCCTCGTAGAACTCGCCGTAGTTCGGCAGATAACTCTTCGGCACGACGCCCTGGACCTTCCCGTCCGCGACCACCACCGCGCAGTTGAAGAGTGTATGGTCGACGCGCAGCGGCATACCCACGATCATCGCAATGGAGAGGTTCTTCGACGCCGCCACGACGGACGCCAGCGCCTCTTCGCAGGCATCGAGCAAGGCCCGCTGGTGGAACAGGTCGTCGCAGGTATAAGCCGGCAGCCCAAGCTCCGGGAACGCGACCAGCAACGCGCCGTTCGCCGCCGCCTGATTCGCCAGGTCGATGGTTTCGGCTGCATTGAACGCCGGATCGGCTACACGGCAACGGGGCACGCCCACCGCCACGCGAGCGAAATCGTGGCTGTAGAGATTGAAGAATCGGTTTTTCATCTTGAGCTTGTCCATACGATGTCCCGCATTCGGGGATCCTGTTCCGGCGCATAACGGGTTAAGGGTTATCGCTATGAAAGCGAAAGCATTTCGACATGGTGATAAGTCGAGTTGCAGTTTCCGGGCGTCTATTGGATCAAGCGTTAGCCATCCGGTCAGGTTTCGAGCGCTTCAGACGCCCCGCCCTATACCTTCTTCCTGAAGGGCGTATGCGCTTCCAGCTCCTGGATATGCTGGTCCATCGCCGCAGTTTCTTCATCGAGGAACTCACTGATCGGGCGAATTCAAGCGGTCGTTGCAACATCTCGGAAATTTGGAGATGTTAAATGGGGCGACCGCGGAGCTGGAGCTCGCAACAAACCGGGAGGCCAATGATGCCATCGCCGGGCAGGCCAGGTG
>LGTG01000492.1 GCA_001190015.1 Candidatus Burkholderia crenata | reverse complement strand
TTGCGAGCTCCAGCTCCGCGGTCGCCCCATTTAACACCTCCAAATTTCGAGATGTTGCAAAGACCGGTTGAATTCGCCATTTTTAAGGAATTGTTTACCTATGGATCTACCGACTGCGGACGCCGGACGAAAGTCGCCCGAAGCGTGGCTCGAGGTCGCTTACGAAAGCCTGCGCGATGCCAGCGTCGATTCCGTGCGGATTCTTCCGTTGGCCAAGAAGCTGAATCTGTCGCGAACCAGTTTCTACTGGTTTTTCAAGGACCGCGAAGAGCTATTGGCTGCGTTGCTGGAGCGCTGGCGCGCCAAGAACACCGGCAACTGGGTCAAGCAGACCGAGGCCTATGCCGAAACAATCTGCGAAGCGGTTCTGAATGTGTTTGATTGCTGGCTCGATGACCGGATCTTCGACTCACGGTTTGAAGCGGCCATCCGCAGCTGGGCGCTGCAGTCGCCCGAGATTGCTGGCGAGATCCAAGTGGCGGATCAACTGCGCATTGCAGCGCTCACGCAATTGTTTGAGCGTTACGACTACGAGCCAATCTCCGCCGATGTACGCGCCCGGGCCATATACCTGACGCAGATGGGCTACATCTCGATGAAAAGCGAAGAGGAGCTATTTGTACGCATGATACGTATTGCCGAGTACGTCGAGGTCTTTACCGGGCGCCGGCCGGAAGAGCGTGAACTCGACCTGTTTTTCACGCGGCATCACTACCGTGCCGGCTTGATCGTCGCTACTAGCGGGTTGAGATCGCTGAATTTGCATTGCGAACTTGCTGGAAGGATCGATCGTCGCATCCGGATCGAGGTGGAAAACAACGCGATCGAACGCCGTTCCCCCCTTCTTTTCATACATTTCTTATCCGACCGTTGACAGCTTTGAATCGTTCGCTAAAATAGCGCCCTTCGCTGTATCGGTTGGCCCAGGTGGCGGAATTGGTAGACGCACATGGTTCAGGTCCATGCGCCGCAAGGTGTGGAGGTTCGAGCCCTCTCTTGGGTACCAACGAGTAGTCAGTAAGACAGTCAGCGGGCCTGTCATAAATTTTGTGGAAGGCATAGCATGTAGCTCAAGGAGCATGCTTAGGTTTAAGCAGTCGTCGCAACACCATCATTTAGGTTGCGAATATTAACTCTTCAA
>LGTG01000491.1 GCA_001190015.1 Candidatus Burkholderia crenata | reverse complement strand
CGTCACTTCCCATTCCCTCGGCAATAAATTTCCAGAATTCGTTTCAAACTGATTGACACCTGGCTTGCCCGGCGATGGCATCATTGGCCTCCCGGTTTGTTGCGAGCTCCAGCTTCGCTGGTCGCCCCATTTAACACCTCCAAATTTCGAGATGTTGCAACGACCGGTTGAATTCGCCCAGCATCGATGTGCTGCGGCAAGCCAATTTTCATATAGTCGCGGTGATGTGGTGGTGTACGAATCAACGGTCTATCCCGGTGTGACCGAGGAGATATGCATACCGATCCTCGAGCGCGAATCGGGTCTCAAGCTGGGTGTGGATTTTACAGTGGGCTATAGCCCGGAGCGCATCAATCCCGGCGACAAGCAGCACACGTTCCGCAATATCGTGAAGGTCGTGTCCGGGTCGGACGCCGCCGAGTCTATGGCTCGGTGGTGACGGCCGGTGTCTACCGTGCGAGTTCAATCAAAAGGTGGAGGCCGCAGAGGTCATCGATAATACACAGCGCGACCTGAATATTCCGCTGATGAACGAGGCGGCCATCATCTTCGGTTACCTCGGTATCGATACCCGCGAAGTCCTGGAAACCGCCGGCACGAAGTGGAATTTCCTCGACTTCACGCCGGGACTGGTGGGTGGGCATTGCATTGGCGTGGACCCGTATTACCTGACGCACAAGGCGCAGGTGTCCGGCTACACGCCCCAGGTGATCCTCGCGGGGCGGCGCGTGAACGACGGCATGGGCCGGTTCGTGGCCGATCGCGCCGTGAAGACGCTGATCCGGACCGGCCGCGCGCCGCTGCGTGCGAAGGCGACGGTCCTCGGGCTGACGTTCAAGGAAAATTGTCCGGATTTGCGCAATTCGCAAGTCATCGATATCGTGCATCACCTGCACGGGCTAGAGGTTCAGCTTCACGATCCGCTCGCGGACGCGGTGGAA
>LGTG01000490.1 GCA_001190015.1 Candidatus Burkholderia crenata | reverse complement strand
TAAGGCTTACAGATATCCTGCTCGGTTTCGAATTCGCCGAAAAATATGGGTAATTGTAAGCTTCAAACCCCGCTTACACGGTACCCAATTTCAACAGCCTGCTAAGGACTGCGCCTCTGAAAGACATGTTGATCAGCGTGACGAATTTTTTCCGTGACCGCAAATCGTTCGATGCCTTCGGGCAGCAGGTGGTGACGAATCTGTTCACAGGCCGCTCGCCTGACGAGCCGGTGCGCGCGTGGTCGGCGGGGTGCTCGACGGGAGAGGAGCCTTACTCGCTGGCCATGCTGCTGACCGAGCATGGGCAGGTTCATGGCAAGTTTCCGCTGATCCAGGTGTTCGCGACCGATGTCGACGCGAGTGCGATCGATACGGCCCGCGCGGGTGTTTATGCGGGATCGATCGTGGCGGACGTATCGCCCGAGCGGGCTAAGCCGGTTTTTTCTGAAACCAGGCAGGCGTTACCAGGTAAGCAAGGAGCTGCGCCAAAAGGTGGTGTTCGCTGTCCACAATATCCTGAGCGATTCGCCATTTTCAGGGATGGACGTGGTTGCCTGCCGCAACCTGCTTATCTATTATCTATCTCGACAGAACGGTGCAGCGCCACGTGCTGGAGATGTTTCACTTTGCGCTGCGGCCGGGCGGCTTCCTGTTTCTCGGCGGCGCGGAATCCACCGAGATTGCGAGCGACCTGTTCGAGCAGGTGGACTAGCGTAACAGCATTGTCGCGGCGCGTGCGCTTTTCTCGGGGCGAGAAACTCTCGTTCGTCAATATCTCGGCCCGTCCGTTCAAGGACGACGACAGTGGGCAAGAGGTGATCGTCGTATTCTTCGACGAATTCGAGAACGAGACCGTCGTGCAACAGGATGTTCCCGCGCGCGACGACACCACCGATGCCGCCAAACTCGTCGATCTGGAGCAGCGACCTGTATCGCACGCAGACGCAGATGGACTCGTTGACTGAAGACGCCAGTGTGTCCTCTGAGGAGTTGACGACATCGAACGAAGAATTGCAGGCGATCAACGAAGAATTGCGTTCGACCACTGAGGAACTCGAAGCGGGCAAGGAAGAGTTGCAGTCGGTCAATGAAAAGCTGGTCACGGTGAACCTCGAGCTCTCCGAAACTGTCACCGAGACAATCAAGGCCAATGACGACCTGCGCAACTTGATCTCGTCCATCGGCATTCCGACGGTGTTCGTCGACCGTGCGATGCGCATCAAGCGATATACGCCGCCTGCGGTCGGGATTTTCAAGCTGATTGCGTCGGACATCGGGCGGCCGTTGCTGGATCTCAATCCGCAAATGGCTGCCGCTACACGCGCCGCGTTCGACACGCTCACCCTCACTGAGCGCGAGATCCGCACTGATCGCGGCGAATGGTATCTTGCTCGGGTGCTGCCGTATCGCACGGTGGACGATCAGCTCGACGGCGCGGTCATCACGCTGATCGACATCACGGCGCGCAAGGCGGCCGAAGCCGCGGCGCGCAGCAGTGAATAGCGATTGCGGCTGGCGGCCACTACCACGAACAACTACGCGATCATTGTGCAGGACATGGATGGTGTGATCGTCACGTGGAACGGCGGTGCGCAACGCATTTCCGGTTATCTCGAAAGCGAAGTGCGAAGCCAGCCGATCGATTTCATCTTTCTTCCCGCCGATCGCGAAGCGCGTGTGCCCTTGCTTGAACGGCAACGCGCAAGCCAGGCCGGCCGCGCTGAAGACGAGCGCTGGCACGTGCTCTCCGACGGCACCGAAATTTATTGCAGCGGCGTCACCACGCCGATCGAATCCGATCTGTTCCGTGGTTACGCGAAAATCTCACGTGACGTCACTGACAGGACGGGCATCGAGAGCCAGAAGCAGCTTGCACTCACGCTCGAGCGCGCGATTCGCGCGCAGTCCGAGGCTGCGGACCGGTTGAAGGACGAGTTCTTTTCGGTTTTGTCGCATGAGCTTAAAAACCCGCTCAACCTGATTCACGTGAAGGCCGAATTGCTTACGCGCATACCCGATGTGCGGGATATTTCAACGTACGGGACGCCGCCGATGCCATCCAGCGAGCCGTCGCGGGACAGGCCAGGAGCATCGACGACTTGCTCGACCTGTCGCGTGTACGTACCGGCTGTGAACGGCGGTCAGAAAGCGACGCCAGATAGCGGTGTCGATCAGAAATGCGAAACGATCTTGTTCTGCAGAACG
>LGTG01000489.1 GCA_001190015.1 Candidatus Burkholderia crenata | reverse complement strand
TATCTGGCCCGAGCCAATGATCCTCCTCCGGGCAATATCGTTGTCTGGCGAGGATTGGTAAGGCTTACAGATATCCTGCTCGGTTTCGAAATCGCCGAAAAATATGGGTAATTGTAAGACGGCAACTGGCGAACATCGCGGGCACGCCTTATGGCATCAAGCCGAAGATGATCGCGAAGATCGAGCGTGCGGAAGCCATTCCGGTGTTGCAGGGCATTCTTGATGCTTCGGACGGCATCATGGTTGCGCGTGGTGGATCCTCGCGGTGGAAGTGGGTAATGCGGCTGTACCGGCGTTGCAGAAGCGGATGATCCGGATGGCGCGCGAGTCGAACAAGTTCGTGACCACGGCTACGCAAATAATGGAGTCGATGGTCCATGCGCCTGTGCCCACGCGTGCTGAAGTGTCCGATGTGGCGAATGCGGTGCTGGACGGTACGGATGCGGTGATGTTGTCGGCGGAGACGGCGGCGGGCAAATATCCCGTGACAACCATCGAGACAATGGCGGCCATTTGCCTGGAGGCTGAGAAGTCTGAGCAGAGCGAGCTTGACAAGGATTTCCTTGATCGCACGTTCACGCGGATTGATCAATCCATTGCGGTGGGTGCGTTGTTCACGGCTTACCACCTGGGTGCGAAGGCGATTGTTGCCTTGACCGAGTCGGGGGCGACGGCGTTGTGGATGTCGCGGCACTGGTCGCATGTGCCCATTTTTGCGCTAACGCCGCGCATTGGCAGTGAGCGGACGATGGCGCTTTATCGGAAAGTGACGTCGTTGCACCTGGATACGAACACCGATCGCGATATCGCGCTTCAGCAGGCGCTGGAGGTGGTTGTTTCGAAGGGGTATGCCGCTCGCGGCGATATGGTTGTGTTGACTGTCGGTGAGCCAATGGAGCAGGCTGGCGGCACTAACGCAATGAAGATTGTGCGCGTAGGCGATCCGTTTTAAGTTTCTTTCCAAAGGTGCGAGTACGTCGCGCCTTGCGTCGCGTGCGCCCAGCATGGGCGCAATTTTTGGAGGTGTAAGTCCTCCCGTGAGTTGACCACAGCGAACGAAGTGAAGCGCAACTGCGTGAGGGTGACCGAGCGTGGGGAGGAAGCGTGGAGCGAAACCGTGAGCCGATGTACAAGAACCGGATAGAAGGCGGTGCCGATCAGGGCAAGCGGGCACGTAACCGCGAAGCTCTCGTGGTCAAGGATTAGGTGCGGTAAATCCGGCGGTTGTGCGGTGAAGGATTGCGTTCTTACCTGGGGAGATCTCG
>LGTG01000488.1 GCA_001190015.1 Candidatus Burkholderia crenata | reverse complement strand
TACGGCGCCGAGCTGGCGTGCCTGCGCACTGCTTGCCAAAACCACTCGGCAAACCCGCAATTCAGCAGCAAATTGCATGTGCAAACCTGCATGTGCAAACCTCTTGAACACTGCTTCGGTCGTCATGACGGGGCGCTTTTCAACAGCCTGCTAAAGGCACCGACATTAGTCGATACTCCGAGCGAGAACTCGACGCAGTTGCGAACGCGCTTAATTGCAGACCACGCAAAGCCCTCGATTGGAAGACACCAGCCGAGGCGTTTGAAGAGTTAATATTCGCAACCTAAATGATGGTGTTGCAACGACTGCTTGAACCTAAGCTTTCTCGATCTTGGCGGTCACCAACCGGCCTTCGTCGGTGAGCGAAATGATCTCGCGCGCCGGTCGTTGGGATCTTCGTCGCGACGCACGATGTTGGCCGCGCAGAGCTGATCGAGCAGAAGGACCAGCGACGGCCCTTCGATTCCGGTCAACTCCGCGAGTGCAACCTGCCGGACGGGCGCGTCAAGCCGCGCCGGGATCAAGAGTGGCGTCGCGCAGGCCTCGGAAACGTTTATAGGCTGCTGTTACCCCTTGGCTCGTGCGTCGCCACTGGCGCGCAGCAATGACGAGCGGGTTGCTGACGGATTGACGAAGGACATCGATTGTTGACATGGCGCGCATTGTATTTCGCCGACAATTCGTTAGCAAGCTATTGAATCAATTTTTGGGGCGGGATGCTGGTGAAGCGAGGCGAGGGCCGCTAACAGCGCGGCTAATGCGTGCGGCCGCGTTGGAGCAGAAGCTTGCTGAATAACGTGAACGCCATCGTGGGGAGTTCATCAAGTTTTCGCACGACAATGTGTTATGCGCATAAAACTTTTCTACGGCGTCGTCGAACAATCCGATACCAATCAGTTCTATTCCGGAGTTCGCGATCTCATCTATAACGTGCCCGCAAGTCGGTGCGCAATATCAACGGATGACCGTCACCGGTGGCGGGATACCCGTCGGAGAGGACCATCAGGATGCGCCTCGCCGTCCGGATTCTCGTGACCGCAATCGATCGTGCTCAACCCCACCGGGTTATTCGAGCCGAAACGCTTGTAGACCAGCAGGTCGAGCCGTTCGACGCGCCGGTTGAAACGGTTCAAATCCACGCCTTCGGCCAGCTTCTGCTCATAAAATGCACGCATTTCCGAGGATTCGACCGAGTGTAGCCGAGCACTTAGCATTTGAACGAAAGCTGCATCAACGCGTCGCAGAGTGCGGTGGCGCAGAGCCTCACGAGGGCAATTTTTCCACCGGCCATGAAACCGCTTCGGTCGATCAGCAGCGTGATGGCGGCATCCCGCCCTTCAGTCGTGCGCTTGACGCGAAACGGCGTCCTGTATCCCGGCGATATCACCAGCTTGGCCAGCGCCGGCCGGTCGATTTCCCTGCGCTCCTGTTCGCGTTTCCAGTGCGTCTGTTCATCGGCTTTCAGCGCGCGTTCAAGGCGTGCAGTCAGCGGCGCGGTTTTTCCGCCCGTGCGAGCGCGCGCAGATTGCGCCACGCGGCGGCATCGCTCAGGCCGGTGAGGTCGGTGATGAGATCGAATTCGGTCGTGAGCGGAATGGACAAGCGAGGGCGGCCATCGGTCATGTCGATATCGAAGGTCATTGGCGCGGCCGCCGCCTCCGCTTCGGAAGCTTCCGCGCTGGCGTCGGACGGCGCTTGGGCGAGGCTAGTGGCATCAGAAGACGCTGCGTCGGACATTTCCTGCGACGCCGCCGCGTCCAGCGCATCGGGGTCGCTCGAGACCTGCTCGGCGTCGAGGGCTTCGTCGGCATCGGCGGAAAACATCATGGTGTTGACATCGCCGGCTGCCAGCGACCTGATCCGTGCCACGAGGGCCCGCGCGCGCGCCACGCTTTCAGGAGTCGAACGGCTGGCACGGGTGGTTTGCAACAGCTCACTCACGGCGCCGAGCGTGGCGATCAGGGTCGGAGTTCGTTCGGTCACGTCGGGTGCTTCGTCCCAGAGCGCACGTTCGATGAACCAGATCAGCTTGTCGCGCCACGCCAGGGTTGGCCAGCGTTCGTGTGTATCCCGCGCCGTTTGTTCGCGCAGTTTCTCAACAAATCTGCGTGCACCCGGATAGTCGTTGAACAAGCGCTCGCAGACACGCCGGTCTTCAATGGCTTGTGCAATCTGCCGGGTCGGGCCGGCATTGAGCGCGCTGATTTCACTGATGGCAGAGTATTTCGAGCGCACCATCTTGCCGAGCATTGCGTGCGTCGCGTCTGAGTAGGTCGAGTCGGAGAGGGGCACGTCGGTTACCCGTAAAACACGATGGTCTCGCGCTTCACGCCGTTTTCCACATCGGCTGGCGTGAAAATCGCGCTTGCGCTCGGGGAATATCGCGAAACGTTGGCGGGATTGCACATGAGCAGATCATTCATTCGTCGAACGCAATGTGATGCCGGATGATGCTGCGGATCAGCGCAGCGTCCTCGGCGCTCACTTTCGCGTAGATCGCCGGGCCGGCGGCGCGTTCCGGGTCGCCGGAACGCAGCATCAGGTCGGCCCAGTCAAGCAGGCGCCGGGTTGAGAACGCGCTCGCCAGATCCTCGCGGGCGAACGCCGCGCGGCAATCGGCAGCAATGGCGGCGAGCTTTTGCGCCATCGACCGCGTGAAGCCTGCACCAAGCGTGCGCATCAACACTTCGGCCTCTTCCTCGGGCAACAGGTAGTTCATCAGATACACGCGCCAGCGATCCAGAACGTTCATCAGGTTGGCGCCCTGATACAGATGCCGATACACACTCATCGCGCCGACCGCGTTTGCGGTTGCGAACAGCCGGAACGACGGATGGGACGCCACCAGTTCGTTGCCCTTTTCCTTCAGCAGCAAACGGCCGTGGGGTTCTAGTACAGCAGTAAGAACGGCGAGAATCGAGGGTTCGGCGAAGTCGATTTCATCGACTACGAGCCACAGGCCTTCGCGCATGGCGGTTGGCAGAACGCCATTGACCCAGCGCGTTTCACCGCCTTTCACGGTCCAGAAACCCACGAAATCACCGATGGTCGTCTGGCCGTTCATGTTTGCCCGCAGCACGCCGTGTTGCGTACGCGCTGCGACCTGTTCGATCAGGCTTGTTTTTCCCGCGCCGGTTCTGGCCGATCAGCAGTACGCGCCGGTTCTCCACGATGTCCTGGAGGATGTCGCCGAAACGCTCGGGAAAGAGATACGCGGGGTTCACGCGCGACACGAGCGGACCAGGCCGGCCGACAGGCATGTCCACCGGGCCGATTGCGGTAGGGGTTTCGTTTGAATCGGGATTCGCGCCTTGCGGCGTTTGCTTGGCGGCGTGCCGAAGCTCTTTCAGAAATCCCGTTTTTCCCGCAGCCAGTAGCGGCGCAAGCGCGGGATAGCCCGGACGAAAAAACCCCTCCCGGGTGCCACTTTTGCAATTTCGACTTGAGATTTTCGAGGTCGACGACCGTATCGATATTGGCCGGCCCGTCGCCGTAGCCATGTTCAATTCGATACATCTTGCGGCCGGTCGGAGAGTGTCATCTGCCACCACTCTGCGGCTTGTCCCGTTGAGCGCTCGTAGCGACCGATGTGAGGATCGTCTTGCAACTTCGGTTCGGGCGCGTTCATTGGCTTGCGGGCATGGGTTGGGTGAATGGGTGAGGCTGAATGTTCGAAACTTTACATGGTCAAGAGGTGTGGCTCAGCGTGACTGACGCATTTGGGGCGGTGTCGAGAGATTTTTTAGGGCTGGAACGGTGGGCGGACGGGGTTAGGTATTTGTGCCTCAGTGGTAGTAAATTAGTTTAATTATTTGATATTTAACAATTTATTTGAGTAAAAAAACCTGAGTCCATGTAATCTCGAAATTTGTTCATAAAGATACTATAAGTATCAATTTTAAAAAGAAAAAATTGGCTAGACGGTACGGGTCGTTGTCCCCAATCTCCCCGCATGACAAAACCTTCACGCAAGCGAAGCGGAAACGACAATCCGCCCGCCTATTCTGAAAGCGCAGTCTCGGCAACAGCCCGGTACCCGTCGTGACCTAGCAGGCTGTTGAAATTGGGTCCTGTGTAAGCGGGGTTTGAGGGACAAGCGTAGCGTTATGGATATCGTGTTCATAATCTTTGGCGATGGATGCGATGCGCGGATTGGATGAGATGCAAGAACCTCTGTTTACTACGGTCAAGCTGGAGGATTTCGTCCCGGCGGATCACCCCGCTGACCAATTCGACTGCTGGTCAACGAAGCGTTGAAACGGTTCAACGGGCTGTTTGGCGTCATCTATGCCGACACCGGTTGTGCCTCGATTGCACC
>LGTG01000487.1 GCA_001190015.1 Candidatus Burkholderia crenata | reverse complement strand
TCTACAATCCACGCGTCACCACGCGATTGACCTAACACACCATGCTTTGCAGGGCGCCGGAGATTTATGAATGCAAATAAAGTTTGGTTTTCCTTTGCCCCTCGCTGCTGTGGTGGGGAGGACACCGGCGGGCAGAAAAAAGGGTGACACCGGGCCGCCCGCGGGGGCAGGGGGGGGCGGGAGGTATCGGGAGGTGCGCCCGCCGTTCGGGCATCGGCTGCATCGGTGGCTGCGGCGCAGCGCCTGTACCGGCCAGCAGCGCCACGGTCGTCAGGATCGGCCATGTTGCGCCGCTCAGCGGACCGCTGGCGCATCTCGGGCAGGACAAAATGAAAACGGCGCACGGCTGGCCATCGAGGAAATCAGAGCACAGGGACTGACTATCGACGGTCAAGCGATTCATCTCGAAACTGGACACACAGGATGACGCGGCCGATCCCAAGAAGGGTATTGCAGCGGCGCAGCAACTGGTGGCCGATCACGTGGTGGCGGTCGTCCGACATTTGAATTCGAGCGTGTCGATTTCGGCATCGAAGATCTATAGCGACGCTGACGTGGCGCAGATCTCGGGGGCGACGACCAACCCGGCGTTCACGCAGCAGGGGTACAAAACGACGTTCCGTGTAGTGCCGACGGACGCGCGCCAGGGGCTGGTGTTTGCGACCTACGCGCTCAAGACGCTGCATTCGTGGAAAATTGTGGTCGTCGATGACGCCACGCTCTACGGCCGGGGTCTCGCGAACGCGTTTGCAAAAGCCGTGGTCGCAGGCGGCGGCAATGGGCATCAAGGCGAAGATTCTTGGCGGTGACGGCATGTGTTCCGCCGACATGGCCACACTCGCGGCCAACGCAGCACCGAACGTGGTGTGCTCGGAACTCGGTGCGGACGTGTCGAAGCCTGGACAAGGGCGGCGATTTCGCTCAGCGCTACGAAGCCCGATTCCATCTGCCGGTCCAGAGCTATGCGCCGTTCACCTATGACGCCGTGTATGTGATTGTCGACACAATGAAGTGGGCTAACTCGATTGAAGCGCCCAAGGTGCTCGCCGCGATTGCATCGACGGATTTCAATGGCCTTACAGAACACATTGCATTCGATGATAAAGGCGATTTGAAAGGCGGCGGTGCAATCACGCTAATCGATTTCAAGGATAACAAGAAGAACGTCATTGACGTCATTACGCCGTAACCCTGTGCTGCAGCGCCGTGCGGCGAATGCACACCAGGTTGAGCAATCTCTCGATACGTAGTCACTTTCGGACGTTTTAGAGTTTTTTTCAAGTACGCGCGGTACGGGTGCGTTTTTTCTTCCCTTCGGTTTATCGGCCAGCGATAAAGCGTAAATCTAGTCGCACGGCTAAGGAGCCTTCAATGGATATCTTCATCCAGCAGATTATCAACGGGCTGGTGCTTGGCAGCGTGTACGCTATCATCGCGTTGGGTTACACGATGGTGTACGGGATTCTCGGCATCATCAACTTTGCACACGGGGACGTGTTGATGGTCGGCGCCATGGTCGCGTTGTCGGCCATTGGCGTTTTGCAGAACCACTTCCCGGGCATGCCGTTAGCGCTGGTGCTGGTCATCGCGCTGCTGGTCGCCGCAGTCGTCTGCGCGCTGGTCGGCTACACCATTGAGCGCGTGGCTTACCGGCCTTTGCGTAGAGCGCCGCGTCTTGCGCCGCTGATTACGGCTATCGGCGTATCGATCCTTCTCCAGACGATCGCCATGATGATCTGGGGCCGCAATCCGCTGGCCTTCCCGCAACTGCTGCCGACCGATCCGATCAACGTGATCACGGCCACGGCCGACCGTCCGGGCGCCGTCATTTCAATGACGGAAATCGCGATTATCGTGGTGGCGTTCATCGTGATGGGTGGCTTGCTGCTGCTTGTGCACAAGACGAAACTCGGCCGCGCAATGCGGGCCATTGCCGAGAATCCGGGTGTCGCGAGCCTAATGGGAGTGAACCCTAACTTCGTGATTTCCGCGACCTTCATGATCGGCTCCGCGCTTGCCGCACTGGCCGGTGTGATGATCGCCTCCGAATACGGCAACGCGCACTTCTACATGGGCTTCATCCCCGGGTTGAAGGCGTTCACGGCGGCGGTGCTGGGAGGGATCGGCAACCTGGGCGGCGCCATGGTGGGCGGCGTGTTGCTCGGCCTGATCGAACAGCTTGGGGCGGGGTATATCGGCAATCTGACAGGCAGTGTGTTTGGCAGTAACTACCAGGACGTGTTCGCGTTCATCGTGCTGATCATCGTGCTGGTGTTCCGTCCGTCCGGCCTGCTCGGCGAACGTGTCGCAGATCGCGCTTAAACAGGGGAGAGACGAGCATGACTTCAATTCAACAGATCGAGCCGTCGACCACGCTCATCCCTGAAAGAAAAACGGCGAAGAATTACGTCGTCACGGTGCTCGTCACCGCACTCGTGATCCTCGCGCCCATGTTGATTGGCGCCGCCGGCGGCAATTACTGTGTCCGCGTGCTCGACTTCGCCATGCTGTACGTGATGTTGGCACTCGGCCTGAACGTGGTGGTGGGTTTTGCCGGGCTGCTGGACTTGGGCTATATCGCGTTCTACGCGGTGGGCGCTTACGTGGCTGCGTTGCTGTCCTCACCGCAACTGACCACGCAGTTCGAGTGGATTGCCCACCTGTTCCCCGGCGGGCTGCACGCGCAGATCTGGGTGGACGTGCCGTGCGCGATGGCGCTGGCGGCCACCTTCGGCGTGCTGCTCGGTGCACCGACGCTGCGTCTGCGCGGCGACTACCTTGCTATCGTGACCTTGGGCTTCGGGGAAATCGTCCGGATCTTCATGAACAACCTGGATCGTCCGGTCAACATCACGAACGGGCCGAAGGGAATTACCGGCATCGACCCGGTGTCGTTCCTCGGATTCGATTTGTCGAAGACGCACTCGTTGTTCGGGTTCAGCCTCCCTTCGGTCTACAACTATTACTACCTGTTCGTGCTGTGTTCGCTGTTCGTGATCTTCGTGTGCGTACGCTTGCAGCATTCGCGTATTGGCCGCGCGTGGGCCGCGATTCGCGAAGACGAAATCGCCGCCAAGGCGATGGGCATCAACACCCGTAACGTGAAGTTGCTGGCGTTCGCGATGGGTGCGTCGTTCGGCGGTTTGTCGGGCGCTATGTTCGGTACGTTCCAGGGATTCGTTTCGCCGGAATCGTTTACGTTCTGGGAATCCATCGTGGTGCTGGCCTGCGTGGTGCTCGGCGGCATAGGCCACATTCCGGGCGTCATCCTGGGCGCGGTGCTGCTGGCCGTGTTCCCTGAGTTCTTGCGCTCGACCATGGGTCCGCTGCAGAACTTCATCTTCGGTCACCAGATCGTGGACACCGAAGTCATCCGCCAGTTGCTCTACGGTCTCGCGATGGTGCTGATCATGCTGTATCGCTCGGAAGGCCTGTGGCCGTCTCCGAAACACGAAGACAAGATCGCGAAAATTGCGAAGCGCGCTGGCAAGAAGCCGGTGCACGCCTGAGCCCCCGAGAGAGCGGAGAAAACACAATGAGTGATAAACCCATTCGACTGTCCGTGAAGGGCGCGAACAAGCGCTTCGGCGGCTTGCAGGCACTGGCCGAAGTTGGCTTGGAAATCAAGGAAGGCGAAATCTATGGCCTGATCGGCCCGAACGGTGCCGGCAAGACCACGTTTTTCAACGTGATCACGGGTTTGTACACGCCGGATTTGGGC
This sequence comes from Candidatus Burkholderia crenata, assembly GCA_001190015.1. GTDB lineage: Bacteria > Pseudomonadota > Gammaproteobacteria > Burkholderiales > Burkholderiaceae > Caballeronia > Caballeronia crenata. Next base: position 1,409 of record LGTG01000487.1, on the reverse strand, counting down.
GCGTTCGTGCTCGACGGCACGCCCTACACGCCGACTGCCGTGCATCAGGTGGCCAAGGCGGGCATTGCACGTACCTTCCAGAACATTCGTCTGTTCGGCGGCATGACGGTGCTCGAGAACGTGATGGTCGGACGCCACGTGCGCACGAAGCACGGCCTGATCGGCGCATTGCTGCAGACGCCGTCCGAGCGTCGCGAAGAGAAGGAAATCAAGGAGCGCGCGCTGGAGTTGCTGGAGTACGTGGGCGTGCTGCAATACGCGGACTACACGTCGCGCAACCTGTCGTACGGGCACCAGCGCCGCCTGGAAATTGCACGTGCGCTGGCCACGGATCCGAAGTTGCTCGCACTCGATGAACCTGCCGCCGGCATGAATGCGACGGAAAAGGTCGAACTCACGCGCCTGCTCGACAAGATTCGCAGCGACGGCCGCACGATTCTCTTGATCGAACACGATGTGAAACTGGTGATGGGATTGTGCAACCGGATGACGGTACTCGATTACGGCAAGGTGATCGCCGAGGGTCTGCCGCAGGACGTGCAGAAGGATCCGAAGGTGATCGAGGCTTATCTCGGGGCAGGGTTTCACTGATGGCTACAACGAATGGCGCGAACGGCGTAGCAATGTTGAAAATCAAGGGACTGCAGGTCAGCTATGGCGGCATTCATGCCGTCAAGGGCGTGGACCTGGAAGTGGGCAAGGGCGAACTCGTGACGCTGATCGGCGCGAACGGCGCGGGCAAGACGACCACGATGAAAGCCATCACGGGCCTGAAGGCGTATTCGGCTGGCGATATCGAATACATGGGCGAGTCGATCAAGGGTGTGCCGTCGCATGAATTGCTCAAGCGCGGCCTCGCGATGGTGCCGGAAGGCCGGGGCATTTTTGCGCGCATGTCGATTCTTGAAAACATGCAGATGGGCGCGTACTTGCGTAACGACAAGGACGAAATCGACAAGGACACCGACCGCATGTTCGGCTTCTTTCCGCGGCTGAAAGAGCGGGCCTCGCAGTATGCGGGCACGTTGTCGGGTGGCGAACAGCAAATGCTGGCCATGGCGCGCGCGCTGTTGTCGCGCCCGAAGCTGCTGCTGCTGGACGAACCGTCGATGGGTCTCTCGCCGATCATGGTCGAAAAGATCTTCGAGGTGGTGCGTGAGATTTCGAGCGAAGGGTTGACGGTGCTGCTGGTTGAGCAGAACGCGCGGCTGGCGTTACAGGCGGCGAACCGCGGTTACGTGATGGATTCGGGCCTGGTCACCATGTCGGGTGACGCGAAGACCATGCTCGACGATCCGAGGGTCCGGGCAGCTTATCTGGGTGAATGAGTGAGCGAGTGATCGTAGATTGATGATCGGGATAGGGCAGGACTCGCGGCCCGACCCCTCCCACACCACCGTGCGTACGGG
>LGTG01000486.1 GCA_001190015.1 Candidatus Burkholderia crenata | reverse complement strand
CGGAATCTTTTGCCAAGACGCTCATCGCGAAACCGGCTTTGTCCCGCTTCCTCGTTCAGCCACGCATTAGCATCACAGGCTTCTTCCGATGCACGCTTTCGACCGCCTCTGTTCGTCATCGCCATCCCTCATCAACTAATCTTGCAACGACGTTAACAGAAAGGATTCTTTATTAACAGAGAATCGTAGAAAAATATGGGTAATTGCAAGGACGGCGAGACCTTACTCGACGCCCCACGCCGACACCTGCTGAGTGAACGATGAACCACCCGTAGCCGGTACGACGATGTCCGGCTTCTCGGCCATGATCATCTCGTCATCTGCTGCCACACCCAGACGACGGTCCACGCCGAGGCGCTTCGTTTCCATGTCGAACCAGCGCACGATGCCCGCCATCTGCTCGCGCTGCGGCACCTTGGTCGCAAGCATGATCTGGCCGCCAACATAATCGTTCTTTTCGAACAATACGACGTCATGCCCCCGCGATTTCGCCACACGCGCGGCTTCGAGTCCCGCAGGACCCGCGCCAACGACCACGACCTTACGCTTGGGGCCACGCGATTTTTCGATCACGTGCGGCATGGTCTCTTCGCGTGATGTTGCCGCGTTCTGCACGCACAGCACATCGAGACCGTTGTACTGCCGGTCGATACAATAATTCGCACCCACGCACTGCTTGATCTCGTCTTCGCGGCCATCGCGGATCTTGATGACCATGTGCGGATCGGCAATCTGCGCACGCGTCATGCCGACCAGATCGATCATACCGGACTCCAGCAAACGCTCGGCTTGGCCGGCATCCCGGATACTTTGCGCATGCATCACCGGCAGTTTCACCACCGATTTGGTTCCGGCGGCGAGATGCACGAACGGCTCGGGCGGCAGCGCCATCGGCGGCATGCAGTTCGCGAGCGTGTTGTGCGTGTCCGCGCCAGAACCAATCACGCCGATGTAGTCGATAAGATCCGACTCTGACATCGGCTCGGCGATCTCCTTCAACTGCGTGTGATCGAGACCGTCTTCGTGAAATTCGTCGCCGCACATGCGCAGGCCGACGCAGAAGTCCGGACCTACTACTTCACGCACGGCCTTGAGCACTTCGTTGCCGAAACGAAGGCGGTTTTCGAGCGAGCCGCCCCATTCACCGGTACGAAAATTCATGCGCGGACTCCAGAACTGGTCGGTCAAATGCTGATGCGCCGCCGAGATTCCGACGCCATCCATGCCCGCATCTTTAACACGCTTCGCAGCCACCGCGAAGTCGGAAATGATGCGCTTAATTTCTTCCACTTCAATGATCTTCGCATTGCCGCGATACACCGGTTCACGCACGCCCGACGGCGACATCAGATGCGGCCAGTGCTCACCGTGATACGCCGTGCGACGGCCCATATGGGTCGCCTGGATCATGATCTTCGCGCCATGCTTGTGCATGGCTTCTGCTAGGCGCGAGAGCGGATCAATGACCTTGTCGGTGACAAGATTGACCGACTTCCACCAGCCTTGCGGACTATCAATGGACATCGGGCTCGAGCCACCGCATACGGCAAGGCCCACCCCACCCTTCGCCTTCTTAATAACGGATATACCGATCACCGGGTAAACCACCCGGTTCCGCATAGACCTCCGCGGGCGCGGTGCTGACAATGCGATTGCACAAGGTCAGCTTGTTCAGCGTAAGAGGCTTGAAAAGGTTGGGGTAACGCATCGCGGTCGACCTCGGATTTATCCATGTACTACGTTGCTTTATTACTCGTTCACGTTGCCAGCGGCGTCACTTCGAATACGCAATACGAATGGCCCTCGGCCGAGCATTGCGTCTCGACCGAAAACGACTTCGGACCTTTCTTCGTGCCTTCCGGTGCGGTGTCGTTAACCCAGTCCATCGCCCCCGCGAACCAGCCTGCGAGCATATAGCAAAGCTTGCCTTCCTTGCCCGGCTGCGCCAGCACGAACGACGAGTTATGCAGATGCACGGTTGCCGTTGAGGCAGTCGGATCGCTTTTCACGATCGAGAACAAACCCCAGTCGCGTTGCGACAAGCGCTTCAGGTAATGTGTTCGAACACCGCCATGCCGCTGATGCCGTGTTGCTTGGCTTCCTTATCGCACCAGTGATACGCCGACTTGTGGCCCGCCGTATAAAGGCTCTTCGCGTACACTTCGCGACCGAGTGCTTCTTCAACGGCCAGGTGGTTGTTCGTGAAGAAACGACGCGGCACATAAAGCATGGGCAGCGAATCGGTCGTCCAGACGCCGGTTTCTAGATCGACGTCAATAGGCAGTTGTGGTTGCATCGTGTGAGTTCCTTTTTATTGGGTGAGTATTGGGTGAGCCGGGTCAGACGTTCCAGACGCTGTCGAACACGCGTACCCAGTTCTCGCCCATGATCTTCTTGATGCGCGACTCGTTCCAGCCGGCGCGTTCCAGCGCAGCGGTCAGGTTCGGGAATTCGCCAATCGTTCGGATACCTTCGGGATTCACAACCTTGCCGAAATTTGTCAGTTGACGATAACGGCCCTTGTCGTGCGTGATCCAGTCGAAGAATTTTGTGCTGTAGCCCTGCGTGAAGTCCGTGCCAATACCCACGTTGTCTTCGCCGATCAGGTCGACCACGTACTCTATTGCCTCGAGGTAGTCTTCCACCGTGGCATCCGGGCCGCGCTTCAGGAACGGCGCGAACATGGTCACGCCGACAAACCCGCCTGCATCGACAATTTCCTTAACAGGCTGCTGAAAAGCGCCCCGTCATGACAACCGAAGCAGTGTTCAAGAGGTTTGCACATGCAATTTGCTGCTGAATTGCGGGTTCGCCGAGTGGTTTTGGCAGGCAGTGCGCAGGCACACCAGCCCGGCGCCGTACGGTGCTCGCACCATGGCGGCTCATTGCAACGCTCCTTGTGGCACCACGCTTGGCATTCGGGCCATGCGGGTCAGATTGCTCGCGGCCATCGTCAGCTTGAAGTGCTGGTCAACGCGCTTGATGCCGCGATAGACCGTCTGCCGGATCCGGCCAATTGTCTTG
>LGTG01000485.1 GCA_001190015.1 Candidatus Burkholderia crenata | reverse complement strand
ACCTCTTGAACACTGCTTCGGTCGTCATGACGGGGCGCTTTTCAACAGCCTGCTAGAACAGGCGCCACGGAGAAACATAGATGTCCTGATTCGGACGACGAACTAGCTGCATCGGTTTGATCGCCAGAATTTTGAAACGGTAGTTGATACGAAAGGATTCGCCGGCCGGATACGTCGGTGATTAAGCCTGCAGCGGCTTGGATAAAACGAGTGGAGTCTGACGTTTGCCGGTTTCAAGCCGTTGCCGAACCATCTGATAAGCATCAAGAAAGACGAAGCGAACAACTATGAGCGAAGGCGTATACGGAGAGCAGGCCACAGGGCGGGTGACCCACGGCTTGCTGCGGTTGAGTACGGCGATGCGTAGCCAGGCATGGGAATGGGCTGAGGGTGCGGGCTTGACGCCGACCCAGGGTGAAATTCTCGTGTTGCTGATGCAGCGGCGCGGTCCAATGCGGCTTGGCGAAATCGCACGGGAAACGGCGTTGACCGCCGCTACCACCAGCGATGCCATCAGCACGCTGGAAGGCAAGGGTCTGGTCGAAAAGCGCCGCGCGCTGGACGACGGGCGCGCGCTGGCCGTGCGCCTGACGACACGCGGAAAAACGGCCGCCAAAAAGGCGCTGGTATGGCCGGAGTTTTTGTCGAAGGCAGTCGGCACGTTGAAAGCCGATGAGCAATCGCAATTGTACCGCAGCCTGCTGAAGACCATTCGACAGCTCGAAGCGATGCAGCAGATTCCGCCGCATCGCATGTGCCTGAGCTGCGCGCACCTGGAAGCGAGCAAGAACCCGAAGAAGACGCCGCATCACTGCACGTTGCTGAACATCGACATGGCCGATATCGACCTGCGTCTCGATTGTTCGGTATACAAAGAAGGCGATCTTTCCAAGCAGAAAAATTGGAAGATTTTCACGCAGGTCGCGTAAGCGTCACTGTGTGAATCGCCGCTTTCGCCGTCCGTGCTTCGCGCTCAACGCGCGAAGCACGCCGGTGTCGGTTAAACTATTCGAGCCGCGCGCCCGTGCCTTTCTTTTTGTGTGCGCCGCTTGATGCCGCACACGCTGATCTCAGTTTGCCGGCGCTTATGACGACGCGCTGTTTCCCCACCTGAACCCGTTGCTCGCCATGCTTGAAAAGCGCATTGCGGCGGGGTTGCCAGTTATCGAGATTTGCCTGGGCGCGCAGGATTGCCCGCACGCTGGGTGCGAGGGTGTATCCGGCGGCGCAGAAGGAACTCGGCTGGAAAGCGTTGACGCTGACCGAAGCTGGCAAGGCCTCCGCTTTGCGGCATTTCGAAGCGGATGGCGAGCCGACACCGGTGCTCCATTGGCATGGCGATAGCTTAGATCTTCCCGATGGCGCCACGCGGCTGGCATCCACGGACCTGTGTGAAAATCAGGCTTTCAGTTGAGGCGATCGCGTCTTGGACTTGCAATGCCATCCTGAAGTCCTGGTCGACCGGTTTGAAAGCTGGCTGGTGGCGTATTCGGGCGAAGTTGCGGAAAGCGGGACGACCGTGACGGCCTTACGGGCTGATACGGCGAAATATGGCCCCGCGCTCGAAAGTGCTGCAGGCAAGATGTTTGGCGAATGGCTGGACCGGTTCGAGCCTGTCAAATATAGTTCTGGAGAACGTACTGAAAGTAACGCGCCATGAATCCTGTTGTTGACGCCATGCTTACCGGAGAAGTTGCACCGCTCGGTCTGCACGGCAAATACAGCGCGATTTACAAAGTTCCGGTGCCGGCCCGCGTTCGCGTGAGTGAAACCGGGCTGGAAGGCGACCACCAGTTCGAGCGCAAACATCATGGCGGCCCTGAAAAAACGCTGCATCACTACAGCCGTGACCACTACGCGGCCTGGCAAGGTGAATGGCCGGTATCGTCTGCTAATTTGAGTCGCTTCGATACCCCCGGCGCATTCGGTAAAAACATTTCGACGCACGGTTTGAATGAAGCGGATGTATACGTGAGCGATGTGTTTCGCCTTGGCACGGTGATCGTACAGGTATCGCAACCGCGCCAGCCATGCTGGAAATTCAACCTCCATTTTTCTCGCGATGACATGCCGCGACGTGTGCAGGACACGCCCCGTACGGGCTGGAACTACCGCGTGCTGGAACCTGGTGAAATAGGTGTAAACGGCGGTCAGAAAGCGACGCCCGCTGGCGGCGTCGATCAGAAAAATGCGAAACGGTCTTTTGACGACCAGCAGAGGTGCCGATAAGCAGGTATCTGGTGCGTCGGAAGGAGCCCGAAGGGCGAATGCAGACGCACTTGGTGCAGCTCGTTTCTTAAGGGGGTGACGCAGGAGTCGGGATGCGGTAGAAGGCGAATTCAACCGGTTGTTGCAACATCTTGAAATTTGGAGATGTTAAATGGGGCGACCGCGGGGCTGGGGCTCGAAACAAACCGGGAAGCCAACGATGCCATCGCAGGGCAGGCCAGGTGTCAATCAGTTTGA
>LGTG01000484.1 GCA_001190015.1 Candidatus Burkholderia crenata | reverse complement strand
CGGTGCACAAATACGCAGAGACCGAGAAAGCGCCGGTGGCGGCGGTGTGCGCCGCGATTGAAGCGGAAATTGTGGACCTCGACGACGCCGACAAGCAAGAGTTTCTCGCCGATATCGGCATGGACGAGCCGGGCTTGGATCGCGTGATTCGCGCGGGTTACAAGCTGCTTGGCCTGCAGACGTATTTCACGGCAGGCGTGAAGGAAGTACGGGCGTGGACCATTCATATCGGCGACACGGCGCCTCAGGCCGCCAGCGCTATTCACACGGATTTCGAGCGCGGGTTTATTCGCGCACAGACAATCGCCTTCGATGACTTCGTCGCGTTCAAGGGCGAGGCAAGGCGCGAAGGAAGCCGGGAAGATGCAGGCTGAAGGGAAGGAATATGTCGTGCATGACGGCGACGTGATGAATTTCTTGTTTAACGTCTGATGTAATAATTCCTCGTTCGAGGCTGTTATTAAAAGTGGGGTCCCTGATAAAGGGATTCCGCTTTTTTTATTGCTTTGCGCCGGCCGCCCTGCTCGCCAACCGCGCGCAACCCACCTTGGACGGTGTACATGAAGACCGAACTGCTTTACTCATTGACGGAGCATTTCGAAGCGCACGCTCAGCAGCGGCATTGAATTCTGGCTTGCCCGGGACCTTCAGCACCTGCTTGGGTATGCGAAGTGGGAGAACTTCGTCAAGGTTGTGAACAAAGCCGAGATTGCCTGCGAAACATCTGGGCATACGGCTGCAGACCATTTTCCTGATGTCAGGAAAATGGTCGACCTGGGCTCAGGTAGCCAGCGCGAAGTCGATGACATCATGCTCACTCGCTACGCCTGTTATCTGGTCGCGCAAAACGGCGATCCCAAGAAGCATGAGATTGCGTTTGCACAGACCTATTTCGCCGTCCAGACCCGCCGGGCCGAGTTGATCGAGCAACGTCTGCTCGACTCGGAAAGTCTTGTCGCCAGCATGAAACTGACCAGCACGGAAAAGGAGCTATCCGAAGTGATTTTCGAACAAACCGGTGCAAACGACGATTTCGGCATGATTCGGAGCAAAAGCGATCACGCGTTGTTCGAAAAATCGACCCAGCAAATGAAGTTGCACTGGAAAGTCCCCGCCAAGCGGCCGTTGGCCAACTTCGCCCCCACGATCGTTCTCAAAGCAAAGGACTTCGCGGTCGAAATCACCATCTTCAATTCCCGCGAAAACAAGCTTGGAAGCGAAGAAGCGATCTCGAGGGAGCACATCAACAACAATAGCGCGGTTCACAAGACCCTGCTTGAACGCGGCATCCGGCCGGAAACCCTGTCTGCGGCGGCGGACGTGAAAAAGGTCACGCGCCGGCTGGCATCGGAAGATAAAACACGCGGGAAGAATCCGGAAGCGCTCGATTCCTGATTGCTTCAAGAGGATCGCCCGACCGATAATGCGGCGATCCAACACGACTAGTGCAAATATTCACGCTCCTTGCGTCCAAAACAAAAACAATGACAACACGTTTCTATCGCTGCACCGCCTCGATCCTCCTCGTCGCCGCCCTCGCGCTCAATTGCGTCGCCTCGTTCGCCTAACAGGCTGTTGAA
>LGTG01000040.1 GCA_001190015.1 Candidatus Burkholderia crenata | reverse complement strand
TCACCCTCACGCAGTTGCGCTTCACTTCGTTCGCTGTGGTCGTTCGCTGTGGTCAACTCACGGGAGGACTTACACCTCCAAGATTGCGCCCATGCTGGGCGCACGCGGATAAAAGCCTGCCATCTGGCAGGCCATGAATGGCATTTTACAAATGAATCCTGGTAAAGCGATCCTCATAGAGGATCGCGAACTGGTTCATCGCTGCCTTCCAGTCATGCGCTGCACGACTCCACAGTCAGCCGTGATATTGCGCAAGGCCAACCACAGCAGTTTGGTCGCGGCCTCGTCCGTCGGGAAGTGCTCTCGCGTCTTGACGATCTTGCGTCGCTGGGCATTCACGTTCTCAATGGTATTTGTGGTGTAAATGACCTTGTGCACTGCTGGCGGAAACGCAAAGAAGGGTATGACGCGGTCCCAGGCGCGACGCCAGGCGGCCACTACGGTGGGGAATCGCTTTACCCCATTCACCCTGTTCGAATGTGTCCAGTTCGGCCTGAGCAGCCTCAGCGCTCGCCGCCGTATAGATCGGCCGGATGGCCGCCGCCAGTGCCCGTCGGTCTTTCCAGCTCGCGTAATCCAGCGAGTTGCGGATCAGGTGCACGATGCACGTCTGCCGGGTAGTGGCCGGGAACACCGCGCCCAGCGCTTCAGGCATGCCCTTCAGTCCTTCGGTGACCGCGATCAGGATGTCCTGCACGCCACGTACATTCAGGTAGCTGAACACCTTCATCCAGAACTTCGCGCCCTCGGTGTTCTCGATCCACAGTCCCGGGATGTCCCGTGTGCCGTCTGGCAGGACGCCCAGCGCCAAATAGATTGCCTTGTTGCATACCAGCCCTTCCTCACGGATCTTGACGCGCAGCGCGTCGAAGAACACCACCGGATACATCGGCTCAAAGGGGCGGCCCTGCCAAGTCGTCACCTCGTCCATCACCGCATCGGTCACGGAACTGATGAACTCCGGCGACACTTCGGTGCCGTACTGCTCGGCCAGAAACCCCTGGATCTCGCGCACCGTCATGCCACGGGCGTACATCACGATGATCTTGTCGTCAAAGCCGGTGAAGCGGCTCGTGCTTAGGAATCAGGATCGGCGCAAAGCTGCCGTCGCGGTCGCGCGGAATCTCCAGTCGCAGCGGGCCGTCGTCGGTCAGCACCGTCTTGCCGCTCTTGCCGTTGCGATGGTTGGTCGCGTCTTCGGGCCGCACAGCACCGGCCACATAGCCCAGGTGATGTCCGAGCTCGGCACCCAGCGCCCGCTCGATCAGCGCCTTCTTGAATGCGGCCGAAGCGGCGTGCACCGCTTCAGCCGTCATGGGTCCCTTCACGAACTGATCGATCAGTTCCTTCGGAATCGACGGCAACGCCGTCTGGGCATCGTTGCCCATCTTGAGTATACTCCTTGGACTATATATTATGCCTTACACAAAATTTATGACAGGCTCAGGCCGCGAGCGAATCGGACCCTCAAATGGGACCCTCATCGCGCGCTCGGAAAGCGGGGAGCCTCTTTGGGACGCGTCAGTTCTCAACTCGGCCAATCGGCAAGGATGAGGCAGCAGTGAAAGCGCGACCAATAAAAAAACCCGCTCCACGAACCTGGTTCGCGGAGCGTGTTCGACTCAATAGACCCGCGCAGTCGATCAGAAGGTTTGCCAATTGCCGGCTGCCGCCACCGCCGCCACCGGCCTTGTTTTAACAGGCGCTTTAGCCGATGCCATTACCGGTGCCACACGTCGCGGCTTCGCCGAAACGGCCAGGCGCGCGACTTTGCCGCCGCGGATGATTAGGTCCTTGCAGCAGCGTGGCTGATACCCGCGTCGAGCGAACTGTCGTCATCGAGTTGAAACACCGCCACCGCTTGCCGCAGCTTCGCTGCCTGGTCCTCCAACGATTGAGCTGCAGCCACGGCTTCCTCCACCAGCGCCGCGTTCTACTGCGTCACCTTGTCCATCTGCGTGACCGCGCACGCCACTTGCTCAATGCCGCTGCTCTGTTCCTGCGAGGCAGCCGCGATCTCGCCCATGATGTCGGTCACGCGTTGCTCCGCGCCGATAATTTCGTTCATCGTGCGGCCGGCTTCATCGACCAGTGAGGTTCCCGATTGCACGCGTTCGACCAAGGTGTCGATAAGACCCTTGATCTCCTTAGCCGCCGCCGAACGTTGTGCTAGGTTGCGCACTTCCCCCGCCACGACTGCGAAACCGCGCCCCTCTTCACCAGCCCGCGGGGCTTCCACGGCCGCGTTCAGCGCGAGGATATTGGTCTGGAACGCAATGCCTTCGATGATCGTATAATGTCCACGATCTCCGACGCGTTGGCCGCCAGCGAACTTGCTTGCCGCGCGTTATCGGCGTTCTGCTTCACGGTCCCGGTCAGTTCATCTATGCTCGACGCGGTTTCCTGCAGCGCCGACGCCTGTTCTTCCGTACGCGATGACAAGTCGATATTGTCCGCCGCAATCTGCTTGGTCGCCGTCGCGATGGATTCGCTGCCCGAGCGCACGCTGCGCACCGTGCCGACGAGACTGGCCTGCATCCGGGCGAGGCCTTGTATCAGGAGGCCCATTTTGTCGCGTGGAGTGGGGTGTGAACGGCGGTCAGAAAGCGACGCCAGATGGCGGCGTCGATCAGAAATGCGAAACGATCTTGTTCTGCAGAACGGTCTTTTGACGACCAGCAGAGGTGCCGATAAGCAGGTCTAGGGTGCGTCGGAAGGAGCCCGAAGGGCGAGTGCAGACGCGCCCGGTGCAGCTCGTCTCTTAAGGGGGTGACGCAGGAGTCGGGATGCGGTAGAAGAAGGTTTTACCTACCGCCGAACAAACAGGTCCGACACCGGCCCAAACTGC
>LGTG01000483.1 GCA_001190015.1 Candidatus Burkholderia crenata | reverse complement strand
AATTTCGAGATGTTGCAACGACCGGTTGAATTCGCCATCCTCGACGTCTTGCTCGATGAAATTCGCCGTGCGCCTCATGAGCCTTTGCACCTTCCAATGCCCGTCGACGCGCGCCTGCTGCGAATGAGCATGAGGATCATCGAGCAGCCGGACAGCGCGCAAACATTGGAGGAACTGGCAGCGGCAGCGGGCTTGTCGGCGCAGACTGCGCGTCGTCTTTTCCTGGCGGAGACGGATATGACCTTTGTGCATTGGCGACAGCAAGCGCAGCTCAGTCATGCGCTGGAGCTTCTGGCGCGCGGCCACGCAGTTGTGCGGAAGTGGCCGATGCACTGGGCTACGCCACGCCGAGCAGTTTCATCTCCATGTTCCGGCGAGCATTGGGCGACTCGCCGGCAGGCTACTTTGCCAAGCGCGCCAGGAGTCAATGACCGGTTCAGGTCTGCGCGGACGACCCGTACGCAACGCTCAGCGTCCAGGCGGGGTCATGCCAGTAAGCATTGAAGAGCTCGCGGGTGAAACGCCCGGGCTTTCCATCGCCGATCGATACGCCATTGAGTGTTGTCACAGGTATGATCTCGCCCGCGGTTGATGTGATGAAGATCTCATCGGCGTCACGCAACTGAGCCTCGCTCATGTCGCAGGCGTGGACCGACAGGTCCGTGCTTGCGGCAAGATCGAAGATCATTTGACGGGTGATACCGTGAAGCACTCCTCGATCCGGCGTATAAAGTTCGCCACTCTTTGCAATGAATATGTTGAACCCCGGACCTTCAGCAATGTGACTGCCCGTGCCCTTGATCACCACGGTTTCCGCACCCGCGTCATAACCTTCGAACAATGCCGTCACCAGGTCCAGCCAAGGATAATTCTTGATCTACGAATCGACCGACTCGGGCGGAATACGGCGAACGTCATCAATCAAATGAAGGTGAAATCCTTCCTTGAGTTGACGCTCATTGGCCACTGATCCGAACGGCACGGCGAAGGCCACGAACTGGTTGATCGCGTCACCGTAGATCACGGCTGAACGTGGGGGAAATACCGCGCGTGCACAACATTTCAACGTACGCGTCACGCAAACCCGAGCGGCGCACGCACTCGACCAGGATGTGGCGAATCTGGTCATCGGTCAGCGTCACGTTGAGACGCAGCTTGCTGAGCGAGCGGCGAAAACGCGCGAGGTGAAGGTCCAGCCGGAAGAACTTGCCGTTCCAAACATGGACGGTGTCATAGGTCACATCGGAATGCAAAAGGCCCCAGTCCAGTACGGAGATTCTACCCTCCGACATGGGCATGAAATTACCGCCCATGTAGGCGACACCGGTCGGATAAACAAGCTTACAATTACCCATATTTTTCGGCGAGTTCGAAACCGAGCAGGATATCTGTAAGCCTTACCAATCCTCGCCAGACAACGATATTGCCCGGAGGAGTATCATTGGCTCGGGCCAGATAGCCACCCAGTTGGGCAAGTTTGACGGTATAACGTGTAAGGGGTTCGGCGGTTGAAGGCTTCGCGGGATCTTTAACCCACTGATCAAGCAGCTGTATTTCAGTTGGTGTGGTCGCGGTT
>LGTG01000482.1 GCA_001190015.1 Candidatus Burkholderia crenata | reverse complement strand
GCCTCCCGGTTTGTTGCGAGCTCCAGCTCCGCGGTCGCCACATTTAACATCTCCAAATTTCGAGATGTTGCAACGACCGGTTGAATTCGCCCCACCGGGGAAGTGCTGCTTCGCGAAGCCGGAGAACGCTTCGGCTGGTCGGCACGGGCGTATTACCGCGTGCTGAAAGTGGCCCGCACGATCGCCGATCTCGCTGCAGCCGATTCGCCAACAGCGACCCACCTCGCCGAAGCAATTTAGTATCGGCGGGCATTTTCGACCGCATAAACCACCACTGAAACGCCGGCGCCCGCAAAAAGAAAAATCGCCTGTCAAGACTTGACTTATGCACATTGCGTCGTTCTTTGTTTCTCTAACATCTAATCAAAAACTTATTTTGGCAATGATCGGCAGACCATTGATTTTATTTACTATTTTTGACTGCACTGAATCGAGGCAAAGTAAGGAAAACCGCGTCGGGCGGGCACTTGGCGAGGACGCGGCGATGTTTTCCACAAAGTTATCCACAGCCTCTGTGGATAGTTTAAAAAAACTGAGATAAATCCTAGTCTTAACGGTAAATGCTTATGCGATTTCTCAGGCTCGAAACGTTTGCGAGATGTTGTTCGATTTGAGAAATATCCGCGAACGAATGGACGCGCTTTAGGACAAATACTTAAAAAAAGTTTGAACGAGGAAAAAAAACTGGTCGACTTAATCGGGCGGTGGCATCTTCGTCGAGACTATTGCAACTTGGTAAGCGTGGGTCCCTTTGGCGATAAGACGTGCCCTGATCTGACGGGTTTCGCTTTTCTGGCCATTGGCGCTTGTGCCGCTGACGGCAATTTCCGAGCCGGACAAGCGGCCGCCTGCCGCCACGTCAATGTCAACCCGATGTGCGGCGGGTGCGGCGTTGAGATTGCGCGCGAACCCCTGCTGGAGAAAATCGAGTGCCGCGCGCTGAGTCGCGGGGTCGGCATCCGGCAGGTCGTCGACCATACCGACGGCGAATACCGCGTCACCCGCCTCGGCCATATGCATCGGCTTCCCGGCGACATCGATATCACGGACGTCGGAACGCAGCTTGGCCGAGAAGGTGATTTCGTAGGCGTCGTCGTTGTTCTGGATCGTGCGCCAGTCGTAGGCCGGCGTGTAGGCAAACAGCGCCACGGTGGTGAACAAGAGCGTGGTGGTCGAAACGGTCGATTTGAACAGTGTGTGCGGGGACGGCACGGCGATATGAGGAAAAGCGCGTTTCAAAGCGCGTGGAAAAGATCTGATCATGGGAAAGCAACGGGGAAAAACATGATTATCCGCTGCCGGTGCTGAATACGTTGACAGCAACTTTCACGCGGGACAGCGCCCTGCCTTGCAAACGGCTCATAGCAAGCTGTGAACGGCGATCAGAAAGCGACGCCAGATGGCGGCGTCGATCAGAAATG
>LGTG01000481.1 GCA_001190015.1 Candidatus Burkholderia crenata | reverse complement strand
CTCGACTCATAACCTCAACTTCTCGAACCGCCCGGTGCGGACCCGCATGCCGGGTGGTGTGGCAGGGGTACGGCCTTATGGTCGGCCCCTATGCCGATGTGGCGCGCCGACATCACGCGCCTGAACTGTCATTCGAAATCAGTTCTTCCTGTGCGGACAGTGCTCCTTCGTGCAGGTGCCATAAAGCGCGAGGGCATGTTCGTGCAGCTTGAAGCCGCGGTGCTTGGCAATATCCTGCTGACGGCTTTCGATCTCGGCGTCGAAGAACTCTTCCACCATGCCGCAATCCAGACACACCAGGTGGTCATGATGAGTCCCTTCGTTGAGCTCGAACACGGCTTTGCCCGACTCGAAGTTACTGCGGGAAAGCAGGCCAGCTTGCTCGAATTGCGTGAGCACACGGTATACGGTGGCGAGACCGATGTCGAGTTCTTCATGCAACAGGTTTCTATACACGTCTTCTGCAGTCAGGTGACGCACAGGACTATGCTGGAAAATCTCAAGTATCTTGAGCCGGGGCAAGGTCGCCTTCAGCCCGATATTTTTCAGATCGGCGGGATTGGTCATTTTGCTAGGCATCCCTATAATACGATTTAAGGTTATCATAATAATGTGTTTAATGCGTTTTTACCGTTTCGGTCACCATCCGAACGAAATGGCGCGCTCTCCGAAAGACTCCGAAATTCTTGCGCCCCCACGGGCGATGGGCCAGGCGAAGGGTGAAATGTTTCTAAATTCTTTATTGAATAGCCGGGAGAGCCGTCGTATGCGCGGAACTTTGGTCGCTGCCGCCACTATGACCGTCCTAGCCGGTTGCTCCACTTACGATAGCGTTACGCAGAGCTTCGTGCAGCACATCGCACCGTATCGGATTACGGTTGTACAGGGGAACTTCGTTTCGGCGGAGGCCGCGAGCCAGATGAAGACCGGCATGACGCGCGACCAGGTGAAGATGCTGCTCGGCACGCCTTTGCTGGCAGACATGTTCCATGCGGACCGCTGGGACTACATATTCTATTTCAAGCGCGGTTCCACGTCGGTCGTGCAGCAACGTGATTTCATCGTGCTGTTCGCGGGCGACCGCGTGGCGAGCTGGTCGGGCGGCGAGGGTTTGCCGTCGAATCTTGAATTGCTTGCTGAAATTGACGGCGACAAAGATTGACGGCGACAAAGGTCGTAAGCTGACCGCCGCTAAGGCTGCGGCCGTCAGCGGGGCTAGCGCAACACGGCAACGGGTACGTCCGCCAGCGGCGCAGCGGTCGCGGGAGCGGCGAGTGCGCCGGGCGTCCAGCCGGATGCATCGAACACATTTGCTGGTGACGCCAACCAGCACGCCACCCAAGCTGCCAATCGCGCGACCGACGCCGTGCAGACACCCACGGGCCACCCGCTCGTCGGCCATGCCGAGCGTGCCGGGGAACCTGGGATTGCCGCCGAACGTCACCGCCGCGGGCAACTCGCAGATCCAGTTGCAGCGTCGTCCAGACACCGGCACGGTGCCGGACAGCAGTGCCGTGGGTCTGCCAAGGCACGTTGCTCGCCCCGGCGGACACGAGCAACGGTCTAGCAGGCTGTTGAAATTGGGTACCAGCGGGGTTTGAGGGACAAGCGTTATGGATATCGTGTT
>LGTG01000480.1 GCA_001190015.1 Candidatus Burkholderia crenata | reverse complement strand
CAGGTTTCTCGATTCAATTCTGTGATCCGCGCAGTCCGTTGCAGCGCGGGACTGACGAAACCACTAACGGGCTGCTCCGACAGCATTTCCCTAAAGGCACCGACATTAGTCGATACTCCGAGCGAGAACTCGACGCAGTTGCGAACGCGCTTAATTGCAGACCACGCGAAGCCCTCGATTGGAAAACACCAGCCGAGGCGTTTGAAGAGTTAATATTCGCAATTTAAATGATGGTGTTGCAATGACTACTTGAACCTAAGCAAACTCATCGCCGAGCGCGGCCTCGCTCAGACTTTCTGAAGCATCGCCAATGCGGCGAACAATTTCGCCGGCTCATATGCGGCAAGCACGTCCGCGACCGGCTTTTGCAGCGCCTTCAAGTCCGCCCGCAAGATCTCCTGCTTGACCACTAGCAATTGGCTTGGGTGCATCGAAAACTCGGTGAGGCCCATACCTAGCAGCAAGCGCGTGACGGATGGGTCCCCAGCCATTTCGCCGCACACGGAGACCGGAACACCCGCGGTTTTCGCTTCCCGCAGCGTGAACGCGATCAGGTGCAACACCGCGGGATGCATCGGGTCGTAAAGATGCGCGACGGCGTTGTCCGCGCGATCGATCGCCAGCGTGTACTGGATCAGGTCGTTGGTCCCGATCGACAGGAAATCCAGCCGCTTCAGGAACAGTCGCACGGCAATGGCCGCCGCCGGAATTTCGATCATCGCGCCGACCTGCACGTTGCGATCGTAGTCGATCCCCGCGTCGTCAAGCTGGCGCTTCGCTTCGTGAATCAGGTCGAGCGTCTGGTCGATTTCCTGCGCATGCGCGAGCATGGGAATTAGGATCTTCGCCCGGCCGAATGCCGATGCCCGCAAGATAGCCCGCAATTGCGTCATGAACATCTGCGGCTCAGACAGGCTCCAGCGGATCGCCCGCAAGCCCAGCGCCGGGTTCTGTGCAGTCTCGTAACTGTCTCCGCCGCTCATGAATTCAAGCGGCTTGTCCGCCCCCACGTCGATCGTGCGAATAGTCACGGGCCGGCCGTGCATCAACTCGATCGCGCGCCGGTAGGCTGCAAACTGTTCTTCCTCTTCCGGCAGCTCGTCCTTGTGATTCATGAACAGGAACTCGCTGCGGAACAGGCCCACGCCCATTGCGCCCGCTTCGAGCGCCGTCTTGGCGTCGTCGGGTAATTCGATGTTCGCGCACAAGTCGATCTTCGTGCCGTCCAACGTTTGCGTAGGCGAGAACTTGAGGCACTGCAGCTTGCGCTGCTCCAGCACCTTTTCGCTCTGCCGGTACGAATACTCTTCCAGCACGATCGACACCGGATCGACGATCACAATGCCGTGATCCCCGTCCACGATGATCAGATCGTTTTGCCGGATCAACGTACTCGCCTGCTGCACGCCGACCGACGCGGAAATACCGAGGCTGCGGGCCACGATCGCCGTGTGCGACGTACGGCCGCCAAGATCCGTCACGAAACCCTTGAACGCCTGGGTTTTGAACTGCAGCATGTCGGCGGGCGCGATGTCGTGGGCGACCACGATCATGTCGTTGTGGCCGTTGGTCGCCGCGCCATCCACTACGAGCGTAGCCGCGGACGGTGCGCCGGCCAGCGCCTTCAGTACACGCTCCACCACTTGTTGAATATCAGCCTTGCGCTCGCGCAGATATTCGTCTTCGATATCGTCGAAATGGCGGCTCAGGATTTCAAGCTGCTCGGTCAGCGCCCATTCCACGTTATAGCGGCGCGTACGGACTAGATCGATGGTTTCGTGAACGAGCATGGCGTCGTTCAGGATCATGGAGTGGACGTTGATGAACGCGCCCATTTCACTGGGCGCGTCCGCGGCCAGATCATCGCGCAAAGCGTCCAGCTCGGCGTGCACCTGGGCTTGCGCTGCGTGAAAGCGTTCAATTTCACTGTCGATGCGATCCGGTTCTACCAGATAGTGATCGACATCGAGTGCGGCCGCCGCGATCAGATATGCGCGGCCGATGGCGATACCGCGCGAAACGGGAATTCCATGCAGCGTGAACGACACGCGCACCTCTCTCTAGTTATGGATGACTCACGGTTTTGTCGACCACCGGCTGGCGATCCGATCCGCGCACCCGATCCGCGCACCATTATAAATTCGAACGTGTTTCAGTACTCTTTGCGGCGCAGCAAGTTTCTGTCACAAAACGACGCAGTTTGTTGCACCCTATGTCAGGGTCATGTCGACGGATACAAAAAACCCACGGAAACGTGGTTTTTTTGTGTGCGCCCAGCATGGGCGCAATCTTGGAGGTGTAAGTAAGTCCTCCCGTGAGTTGACCACAGCGAACGAAGTGAAGCGCAACTGCGTGAGGGTGACCGAACGTGGGGAGTAAGCGTGGAGCGAAACCGTGAGCCGATGTACAAGAACCGGATAGAAGGCGGTGCCG
>LGTG01000479.1 GCA_001190015.1 Candidatus Burkholderia crenata | reverse complement strand
CATACAAACAGTCGGCCTGACGCCGGCATTGAGAATCCCCGTCAATGCCGATGCGATATCGACAGGGCTGACGAGGCGTGCAATACTTGGCGCACACTCGTGCCCCGTCGTACGCGTGTTGGGTTCGACACCGGAATGAACCTGGCAGTTTGGGCCGGTGTCGGACCTGTTTGTTCGGCGGTAGGTAAAACCTTCTTCTACCGCATCCCGACTCCTGCGTCACCCCCTTAAGAAACGAGCTGCACCGGGCGCGTCTATTGGTCGTCAAAAGACCGTTCTGCAGAACAAGATCGTTTAGCATTTCTGATCGACGACGCCATCTGGCGTCGCTTTCTGACCGCCGTTCACAAGAAGCAGGGCGGTTAGGTCCAGGCTCGTCAATCGAAGCAATCGCATGTAAAAAACTGTTTCAACTTATGTTGAAACAGTTTTTTCTTGGGCGCCGCAGCTTTGTGGCAACCAAGGCACGTTTGAGGCGCTACCAATAATATCCTGGGTATCCGTAAGCCGAAGCCCGTTCCCCAACGGTTACCCCAACCACCGCTCGAATATCCGCCGTACACCGTGACCGGCGCGCGATAGGATTAGTACTGGGAGTAAGCCTGGGTGGCAGCTTTAGCGGCCATTGCCTGTTGCTGCTCGGCCAGCACTTGCCGGTCGATCTGGTTATAGCACGGCTGCTCAGCCGCCGAGCGCGAGCAGCGTCGCGCCGGACAACGTCACAACCAGTTTCTTCGATACACATCCCAAGGGTTTCATTTCGACCTCCAGCGGGCCGGACACTAAGCGGAACCGGATGATGGCATGCCGCAGCACCGCAAACATCCATTTTGCGACGTCTTGTTAAAGAGAAACGGCATGAATTCAGTGCCGTTGATCTTGCGCCGGACTTACACCGACTTACACCTTGTGAGATTTCTCCAGCAACAAAAAGTTGCGCCACGTCCACGGGATCGAACTCATAGCGCTGGTTGCAGAACTCGCAGTGCACTTCCACGCTGCCACGTTCTTCGACCACGCTGTCCATTTCGCCACGTCCCAGCATCTTGAGCATGCCGCCCACTTTTTCGCGCGAGCACGTGCATTCGAAACGTGCTTGCGCATGCTCGAAATGCTGCAAGTTTTCTTGCCAGAAGAGCCGCTTAAACACCGTTTCCGGCTCCTCTTTCAGCAACTCCTCGTTCGACAGCGTGCCGCCGAGATGGCACACGCGCTGCCATATATCAGCGTCATGTTCGTCCGGATGCGGGACGATACCGCCATCGCCGGGGAGCTTTTGCAACAACATGCCCACGGCACGCTCGGTGTTCGCGGCGAGCCACATGCGCGTATCCAACTGCTCATGTAGTAGCCATTGACGCCAGCGGCCCATGCTCGCCGCTCAGCGGCACGATGCCCTGATAAGCCTGTTGCCCGGGCTTCTTGTCGCGCGGATCGAGCATGATCACGCAGCGTCCTTGGCCGTTGCGGTTGAGCAGCTCGGGGAGCGTCATGTCGTCGGTGATCGGTACGGGCGTTTCGCTCGCGCCTTCGATCGATTCAGCCAGCTTCGCGGTTGCCCGGAGCGACAAGTCCGGATTGCATTGGACGACAAGCATGGTCACCGGCTCGTCGCCATAGATTTGCATGATGAGCGTGCCATCGAACTTGAGATTCGCCGACAGCAGCGCGCACGCAGCCATCATTTCGCTGAGCACATTGCGCACGGGCGTGGGGTACGAGCGGCGCGTGAGCACTTCCTGCCAGGTATCACGCAGCGAGACAATTTCGCCGCACACCGACGCCGCGTTGAACATGAATTTTTGAAGCTGGTCGTTAACCACGCTTGGGTCCTTTGATCGATGGCGTAATACGTGTCGACCGGCGTTCAGCCAATCCGCACGAGTTGCGCCTTGTAAAATTCACGGCGGTCCGCGTAACCACGCGTCCCCGCCTGCATCTGGGCAATATCAGCTTCCGTGAGCTCGCGCACGGCTTTCGCGGGCGCGCCGAGGATCAGGGTGTTGTCGGGGAAGGTTTTACCTTCGGTCACCACGGCGCACGCGCCAACCAGGCAGTTGCGGCCGATGGTCACGTTGGCTTCAATCGTCAGCGGATAACCCGGGTGCGCCTTCCTTGATGTTGCTGCCTTGGCCGAGCACTATGGGCTCGTTATCGCCACGCAGTGCGGCGCCGAACCAGACGCTCGAATTTTCTTCCAGTGTCACACGGCCGATGATGGTCGCTGTATCAGCGACAAAGACGCTTTCGTGGACGGTCGGGGCAGCACCGCCGAACTTATAGATTGCCACTGGATGCAATCATCGGCTGCGACGGACACGAGTGACCAACTGTGTCCACAAACAGCGAGAATGGACACAGTGCCTCAGACAGTCGAGTTACCCGTTAGGCGCCAGAACCGACGACATCCATTGATGGAAACGATCGGTCGTTGGTAAGCGATAGGTCTGGCACAGCGAATGGAGAATCATTTTTAACTGACGGTTAATCGCGAGGGCATCGCGGAGTCCGATGTCTACCGGCGATATCTGCAAAGTGATGTCGTAAGTGGGTTCCGACGCGAAGGTCGGCGCCTAGTCGAGGCCTCAGTCCAAGCTTGCTTGAGCCTTGCCGCCTGGCGTAGTTAAACGGCAGCAGGTCACTGACGTCAGCGTCTGGTGGTCGTTGTGGCAGCTCGGTCAAGACATGCAGCAAATACGCATACGGTTCGACGCCGCATGCGCGACACGTTAGCATCAAGCTGTACACCGTCGCACTCGCTCGCACCGGCAACCGTGTCGCAGTACAGCCACGATTTTCTCCCAGTGCAGAATGGCCTGATGTCCCTTCCGATGACGTTGTTGTCTACGGGGGCGTGACCATACATCGCGTAACGGCT
>LGTG01000478.1 GCA_001190015.1 Candidatus Burkholderia crenata | reverse complement strand
CCCGCATACGGTGGCAAGCTACCGCGATACGTTCCGTCTGCTGTTGGCCTTCGCCGCGAAGCACGTCGGGCGGGCGCCGTCATCTTTGCAGATCGAAGAGCTTGACGTCTCCTTCATCGAGAAGTTTCTTCGGCATCTCGAACAATACAGGGGCAACTCTGTACGCACGCGCAATACGCGCCTCGCAGCCGTACACGCCTTCTTCGAGTTCGTCTCGATTCGGGAACCGGCGCTGGGTCTGCAGTGTCAGCGCATCCTTGCGATTCCTTCGAAGCGTTGCGAACACGGACTGGCCGAGTTTCTCACCGAAGACGAAGCTGCAGCTCCCGTGGCAGCCCCAAACGCCCGAACACGGATTGGCAACTAGATCGAACGCTGCTTCTTGTCGCGGTTCAAACGGGCCTACGCAGCTGTGAACTGATTTCCCTCAGGCGTCAAGACGTGGCGCTTGGCACAGGCGCTGACGTCCGTTGCCTCGGCAAAGGACGAAAGATGCGATGCACACCGCTACGGCCGGACGCTATTGCTGTCCTGAAGCAATGGCTGCTGCGTCAGCCTGGCGAACCAGAGGACCCTGTCTTCCCCAGTTCGCGCGGTGGCCCGCTGAGTGCCGACGCGCTTCAGCGACTCGTGTCGCTCGCAACTACATGCAAGACTTGCCACTCACTCAAGGGGAAATCCGTGTCGCCACACACCCTTCGGCATGCAGCGGCTATGAGCCTGCTGCAGCACGGCGTCGACCTGAGCGTGATCGCACTCTGGCTTGGTCATGAATCGTCGGAAACAACTCAAATTTACTTACACGCTGACATGCAGATCAAGCAACGCGCACCCGCACACGCCAATGCGAGCGGCGTTGTGTCGACGCGTTACAAACCTCCCGATCCCTTGCTTGTCTTCCTGGAGCGCCTCTGATAATGCCGACAGCCGGGCGACCGCAAACGGCGCATCGCCCGGCTGTGCATCCTCGACTCTGGGGACGCGGCATAATCCGGGAAGTCGGCATAAGTCATCGAACGGGACATCAGGCCATTTTGCACTGGGAGAAAATCGCGGCTGTACTGCGACAGGGTTGCCGGTGCGAAAGCGAGTGCGACGGTATACAGCTTGATGCTAACGTGTCGCGCATGCGGCGTCGAACCGTATGCGTATTTGCTGCATGTCTTGACCGAGCTGCCGCAACGACCACCAGACGCTCACGTCAGTGACCTGTTGCCGTTTAACTACGCCAGGCGGCAGGCTCAAGCAAGCTTGGACTGAGCCCTCGACTAAGCGCCGACCTTCGCGTCGGAACCCACTTACGACATCATTTTGCAGACATCGCCGGTAGACATCGGACTCCGCGATACCCTCGCGATTAACCGTCAGTTAAAAATGATTCTCCATTCGCTGTGTCAGATCTATCGCTTACGTGCAATTTAATCAAAATCACGCCGAGAACGATGATCCGCAACCGCAGGTGCTGGTTGCATTCGGATTCTTGATCACGAATTGCGCGCCGTTCAGATCGTCTTTGTAGTCAATCTCAGCGCCGACGAGGTATTGATAGCTCATCGAATCGATCAGGAGTTGCACGCCAGCTTTGCCCATCACGGTGTCGTCTTCGTTGATGGCTTCGTCGAACGTGAAGCCATACTGGAAACCCGAACAGCCGCCGCCCTGCACGAACACGCGCAGCTTCAGCTCCGGATTGCCTTCTTCGTCGATCAGTTGCTTGACCTTGTAAGCTGCTGCGTCGGTGAAAACGAACGGCAACGGCATTTCGGTCGTGGGGATGTCGGTGACAGCGTTCATTCGAATTCTCCAAAAAAGCTTCTAGTACCTATTGTAGGGCTGATCTCAATATCGTGCTGGAAGCCCATGTAATCAATAGGCTATCGCTCCAGACTATCCCGAATTTGCCGCGGCTGCCTGGGGTAGCACTGAAGCATCGCTGAAAAATTGCCGCAACCGTCGAGCGTTTGCCATCAGCATAGGGGACGACCATAAGGCCGTACCCCTGCCACACCACCCGGAATGCGGGTCCGCACCGGGCGGTTCGAGAAGTTGAGGTTATGAGTCGAGG
>LGTG01000477.1 GCA_001190015.1 Candidatus Burkholderia crenata | reverse complement strand
AACTGCGTGAGGGTGACCGAGCGTGGGGAGGAAGCGTGAGCCGATGTACTAGAACCGGATAGAAGGCGGTGCCGACAGGGTAAGTGGGCGTGTAATCGCGAAGCTCTCGTGGTCAAGGATTTGACCAGTTGGGTTTGCCTCGACTCATAACCCCAACTTCGAACCGCCCGGTGCGGACCAGCATGCCCGATGGTGTGGCAGGGGTACGGCCTTATGGTCGTCCCCTATGCCGATCGGAATTTTGCCGCGGTCATGAGCGTGCCACTTTAGAACAGCACTCATTCGACCCAAAAGTGGTACGACAGCCGCCGCAGCCGTTTGCCCGACACTCGGGCACTGCGAAGCGCAAGACCGTTTTAGCGCGGAGGATTGGAAGGGCTTTAAGCGCGCGCTTCGGCCAAGGGTTCCTGAATGACGGCCGGAAAATAAGGCGCGGCGCGGTGCAAATCCCAGTCCATCGAACGCTCACCTCGTGCGAGCCGGGAGAATTCGAGCCTGCCTCGCTCGGTTACCACCGCAATGTCCACGGGAGCGTGAAAACCAGGAGCAGGTGCTACGGTGCGTTGCCGGACCAGTTCCAGCAGGCCTAGGTCGCGTAGATGGCTAAAAACGTTTGGGCGTTTTGCCCACGGAACTTGACGATACTGAGCTCGCCGGAGCGCTTCGAGTACGGCTTCGTTTGAATACGTGGTCATCTCGTTATGTCTTCCAGTACAGCCGTGACAGCGCCACATGGCAGTAGCTGACTGCCATGTGGCGCCGACTAAACGCGGCACGCCCCGAAACCAGTCAGAATGCCGACTTCGCGGCCCCTGACCGGAACTCGCAGCCGCCGCTTGCGCTAGGTGCTGCTTACTTCTGCTTACCGCTACTTATAATTCCGAGCGCCCGTTAAACGGGTACTACGCAAAGCGTTCCGCAGATCCGGCGATGCATTCTCACGAATGCGATGACCACGAAGCGGATTATCTCGAAAACCTATACGTTACCTCAAACCAAATTGGTTCTTATAACTTTATTGCTGCTTTTCTTTGCAATTTTCGCAGTTTGGCGACAACGTCGGCGCACTGTCGCGGTTGTTTGCGTCGTGCTGTTTTGGGTGCGGGCTGGCTTTCGGCGCCGTTGCTGCACCTTGCGCAGCGCGGCTTTGAAGCAAGGTCGACGCCGCAGGACGTGCATTTCGCATCGCGAACGACTTTTATCCTGCTGGGTGGCGGCACGCGTTACGACAGCGAAAAACATCTTGTTCCAAAACGCGATGCGTTCACACGCTTAGCAGGCTGTTGAAAAGCGCCCGTCATGACGACCGAAGCAGTGTTCAAGAGGTTTGCACATGCAATTTGCTGCTGAATTGCGGGTTCGCCAAGTGGTTTTGGCAGTCAGTGCGCAGGCACGCCGGCCCGGCGCCGTACGGTGCTCGTACACCATGGCGGGCTCATTGCAACGCTCCTTTGTGGCACCACGCTTGGCATTCGGGC
>LGTG01000476.1 GCA_001190015.1 Candidatus Burkholderia crenata | reverse complement strand
ATTTAACATCTCCAAATTTCGAGATGTTGCAACGACCGGTTGAATTCGCCCGTTAAGTGCTAGTTCGCCATTTTAAAGGCCGTGAAGAAGGCTCGCCGAGTGATCCTTTCAATGGCCGCCATAGCATGCTCCGGGGCCTGCACCCTGTAACACTCGTGTTACAGGGTGAAACCGCAGACCATTTTTGCTCGATCATCGCAACGCAGCTTTACAATGCGTCATTAAACCTGTTGACCCGGCGCACCCCGTGTGGCGGGTCAGAAAACCGTACGGATCAATGGCAAAAGCTACCTATTCTCCAAGCGCGCAGGCATTGCCGCACCGTATGTCGCGCCTTTTTACCGAGATTCGATGGATCTTGCAGGTCGCGCTCGGCGTGTTCCTGCTCATGGCGCTGGTGAGTTACAGCCGCCACGACCCAAGCTGGACCCACGCCGTGCAAGTCGACCAGATCGCCAACTGGGCGGGCCGCGTGGGCGCGTGGACAGCAGACATCCTGCTGCTTTTGTTCGGGCTCTCAGCTTATTGGTGGGTCGTGCTACTGGTGCGACAGATCACCGCGAACTATCGACGTATTACGAATCACGAAGCGGCTGACGCTGACGAAGTGCCGTCGAAAGATCGCACGTGGCTCGCCGAGGTATTCGCGTTCGTGCTTGTGCTGGCCGCGAGCGACGGTCTCGAAGCGTTGCGCATGTGGTCGCTCAAGGTGCAGATGCCACGTCAATATGTATCGGGCGGCGTGGTTGGCGAGGCAGTTGCGCACGGGGTATCCCACGCGCTCGGTTTCACCGGCGCCACGCTGTTCCTGCTGGTCGCGCTGGCGGTCGGTTTGTCGCTGTATTTCAATTTCTCCTGGTTGTCCGTCTGCGAAAAAACCGGCGACGCCATCATGGCCACCATTACCGGTGCGAGAATGCGTCGCGAGGCTGGCCGTGACCGCAAGCTGGGTGAAGCCGCAGCCGAGAAGCGCGAAAACAAGGTGGTGCGCGAGCGCGTGAAGATCGAGGAGCAGGAGCCGGTGATGATCGTGCCGCCGGTCGCGCCGGCCAAATCGGCGCGTGTGGAGAAAGAAAAGCAGGTGCCGCTTTTCACCGATCTCCCCGGCGATTCCACGTTGCCGCCGCTGGCTTTGCTCGACGCCGCGCTGGAAGTGAAGGAAACCATTTCCGCCGATACGCTCGGATACACGTCTCGTCTGATCGAGAAAAAGCTGAAGGATTTCGGCGTGGAAGTAGCGGTGGTGGCCGCGTATCCCGGGCCGGTCGTGACGCGCTACGAAATCGAGCCGGCCACGGGTGTGAAGGGCTCGCAGATTGTCGGGCTGGCGAAGGATCTGGCGCGCTCGTTATCGCTAGTTTCCATTCGTGTGGTCGAGACCATTCCGGGCAAGAATTACATGGCGCTGGAGTTGCCGAACCAGCGCCGCCAGACCGTGCGTCTGTTCGAGATCCTCGGTTCACAGGTTTATGCTGATGCCGCCTCGCCCCTGACTATGGGTCTCGGCAAGGATATTGGCGGTAAGCCTATATGCGCCGATCTCGCGAAAATGCCCCACTTGCTGGTGGCGGGTACCACGGGCTCGGGCAAGTCGGTGGGTATCAACGCGATGATCCTGTCGCTGTTGTACAAAGCCACCGCCGACAAAGTCCGCATGATCCTCATCGACCCGAAGATGCTTGAAATGAGTGTCTACGAAGGCATTCCGCACCTGCTCTGTCCGGTCGTCACCGACATGCGGCAGGCCGGCAACGCGCTCAACTGGGCGGTGGCCGAGATGGAACGTCGCTACAAGCTGATGAGCAAGATGGGCGTGCGTAATTTTGCGGGCTTCAACAACAAGATCGACGAAGCCACCAAGCGTGACGAGAAGATCCCCAATCCGTTCAGCCTGACGCCGGACGAACCGGAACCGCTCAACCGCTTGCCGACCATCGTGGTCGTGATCGACGAACTCGCCGACCTGATGATGGTGGTTGGCAAGAAGGTGGAAGAGTTGATCGCGCGGATTGCGCAGAAAGCGCGTGCGGCCGGGATTCACCTGATTCTTGCCACGCAGCGGCCGTCGGTGGACGTGATCACCGGTCTGATCAAGGCCAACGTGCCCACGCGGATGGCGTTCCAGGTGTCGTCGAAGATCGATTCGCGGACCATCCTCGACCAGCAAGGCGCGGAATCGCTGCTGGGAATGGGCGACATGCTTTATCTGCCGCCGGGCTCAGGGTTGCCCGTGCGCGTGCATGGCGCCTTTGTCTCGGATGAAGAAGTGCATCGCGTGGTGGCCAAGCTGAAGGGACACGGCGAGCCGAACTACATTGAAGGCATTCTTGAAGGCGGCGTGCTGGGCGATGGCGAGGACGGTGCACCAGGTGGTGCAGGCGCGGGCGGTGGAGAAGGCGAAGCCGATCCGCTCTACGACCAGGCTCTCGAACTCGTTATCAAGAACCGCCGCGCGTCTATCTCGCTTGTGCAACGGCATCTGCGGATCGGTTATAACCGGGCAGCACGGCTGCTCGAACAAATGGAAAATTCGGGACTCGTTTCGGCGATGTCATCGAACGGCAATCGCGAAATCCTCACGCCGGCGCGTGAAGCTGAATAAGGTTATCTGGGGATGCTATGGGAGGGCTGCGAAAGTAAGTCCGCTGGAGTAAAACGGGATTTGCAAACTCGTTTTCTTTCGAAGAAGCACGCAAAATGGATGCGCCAAACACAGCCCTCCAAGGGCAGGATACGACGGCAGGTGGTCGGCTGTACATAGCTTTTGAGCTGGGCGAGAAGAGCCGGAAGCTTTCACTCGGTGATGGCCAGCGCGCGCCGAGCCGGTGTAAGGTTGTCGCAGGTGACACGATGGCGGGTCCTCACCGCCATCGCCAAGGCCAGGGCGCGCTGCCACCTCAGCGCCGACGCACCCGTCTACAGCTGTTACGAGGCTGGCCGCGACGGCTTCTGGCTGCACCGCTGGCTGACTGAACAGGGCATCGCCAATCTCGTGGTGGACTCCGCCAGTATCGAGGTGAACTGGCGTGCCCGTTGCGCGAAGACGGACCGGCTTGACAGCGACAAGCTGCTGTCGATGCTCATGCGCTATCACACGGGCAAGCGGCGGGTGTGAGCGGTGGCGCGCATCCCCACGCCTGAGCAGGAAAACGACCGGCGCCTGCACCGCAAGCTCGAACGCCTGCGGCAAGAGCATACCGCGCGCACCAACCGGATCCGCTCCCTGCTCGTGCTGCACAACCTTCGGGTCAAGTATGTCGGGGGCCGGATCTGGACTCACTGGTGGGCCGGGCAGCGCGAGCTGCTGCCCGGCCTGCGCGCCGAGATTGACCGGGAATGTGAGCGGCTCGCGCTGGCGCGCCAACAGATCCCGCCTGCTCGAAGCACAGCAGGACCAGCAAGTGCGCAGTGGCTCGCACCTTGGCATGGCGCTGCTGGCACAGCTTGCGGACATCGGAGTGGGCAGCGCGTGGACCCTGGTCAGGGAACTGTTTGGCTGGCGGCAGTTTCGCAACCGCCGTGAAGTCGCCGGCTGCCTGGGCTTGACGCCCACGCCGTATGCAAAGCGGTACCAGCGAAGTCGAACAGGGCATCAGCAAGGCCGGCAACAAACGGGTGCGATGGCTGATGGTCGAGCTTGCCTGGAGCTGGTTGCGCTTCCAGCCTGACAGCCAGCTCAGCCACTGGTTCAACCAGCGCTTTGGCGGCGCTGGCAAGCGGCTGCGGCGCATCGGTATCGTGGCGCTCGCACAGCGTCTCGCAATCGCGCTGTGGCGCTATCTCCAACACGGTGAGATTCCTGCTGGTGCGATACTCAAATCACGAGTTATCAACATGACGAGCATCTGGCATCTGATTACCACTGAAGCACGACGGCATGTAAAGGTCAACGCGCCCGGAAAAAACTCGGGCTGCCTATGCAGGTAGCCGTTTCTTAGAGATGGTGCGCGTCGATAACAGAGTGGCTCCAGCGCTTTGCGCATGCGGCATGAGGTGACCGGCGTGGTTACGCCGGCACGGATAGAAGGTCGATCCGGCACTGACTGGTCAACAAACACTCTGACCTGAATGACATTGACATGCCAACCCGCAACAGGTGTATGCCATCACCGTGGCCCCTGCGCTTTACCCGTTGTCTATGGCCAGCCTGCGCCTGGTAGTAGGCGACCCCGCAGGCTGGCCATAGACAACGGGTAGCCCAAGGAGATTCCCTTCGCATAACAGAATTTTTTCACTCAACAGGGCTTGACTTTCAATGCCTCATAGAAGAGTTTTTTATATGCAGTCAGTTTTGAGATCGGCGTTGAGGTCGGGTAGCAACACCGTTAAAGTCGTCGTTTTTGGCGCTTCCCTGTTGCTGGCGTCGCAGGCTTTCGCGAGCGGTACCGAACAGTTGAAGGCGTTTATTGCGCAGGTTCACGCGGCGCATGGCAACTTCGTCCAGCGTGAAGTGAAGGCGCTGAGTAAGGCGGCATCGGCTACGCAGGGCATGGCGGCGCGGCTTAGCGGCACGTTCACGTTCGCGCGGCCGGGCAAGTTCATCTGGTCGTACGAAAAACCCTATGCGCAAGTGTTGCAGGCAGACGGCGACAAGCTCTACGTCTACGACAAGGACCTGAACCAAGTCACTATCCGGTCACTGGGTAACGCGTTGGGCGCGAGTCCGGCTGCGATCCTCTTCGGCAGCAACGACCTCGACAAGAATTTCACGTCGCGCGACGCGGGCGTGAAGGATGGTATCGACTGGCTGGAACTGACGCCGAAAGCGCAGGACACGCAATTCCAGCAGGTCGGTATCGGCTTCAAGAACGGCAATCTCGAAGCAATGGAATTGCATGATGTGTTCGGCAACGTCACCTTGCTGACGTTCTCTAATATTGAGAAGAATCCGCCGCTGAAACCCGATCAGTTCAAGTTCATCGTGCCGAAGGGCGCGGATGTGATCAACGGCTGACGCAGCACAGGCTTCTTACGCAGGCGTGAGGATCTTTGATGGTCCTCACGCCCAGACGCTCGCCTGAGCGCCGCTTAAGTCGCCGACGACTGTCGCGCTGCTCCCGGCGACCCGCGCGACCAACGCCAGATAAGCCAGCGCAACCAGCGTGCATAACGCGCCGAATGCCGCCGATAGCAACGGCACGCTCGCCCGTGCCCAGAAGGTGCCGATGGAAACGGCAGCGGAATGGATATCGGCGAAAGCATCGTCGATCTCATCCATGAGAATGAGCAGCAGCGCAATCCCGCCCGCTGCCTGAGCCCTTGCAATTACCCATATTTTTCTACGATTCGCTGTTAATAAAGAATCCTTTCTGTTAGCGTCGTTGCAAGAT
>LGTG01000475.1 GCA_001190015.1 Candidatus Burkholderia crenata | reverse complement strand
CCCTCGATTGGAAGACACCAGCCGAGGCGTTTGAAGAGTCAATATTCGCAACCTAAATGATGGTGTTGCAATGACTGCTTGAACCTAAGTATCAGTTCCGATTCGTGTTCAGGAGCTGCAGATGGCGTTACACGCGAAAGCGAAGGCAGAAGCCGGGCATCGCTTCTACGCGCTGTAACGACAAGATCTATCGCGAGGATGTGCTGGCGCACGCGTACGCCCAGTGCCGCTCGAACAGGGGCGCGCCGGGTGTCGATCGGCAAGACTTCGCGGAGGTCGAAGCGTATGGGGTGCAGAAGTGGCTCGGCGAACTGGCGCTTGCACTCAGGCGGGAGAATTACCGGCCGGGCCGCAATGCCCAGCAAGCGGTGATCGAGGTGGAGGAGCGGCTGCATAGAGGGCAAACGGACGTTGTTGACGCCGACCTGGCGAACTACTGGAAGCATTCCCCACGCCGAATTGATGTTGTCGCTTGCGCGGCGCATCGCTGATCGGTGCGTGCTACATCTGATCAAGATGTGGGGTTGGAGTGCTCCGTTGAAGAAACCGATCACCGAGGCCGGAAAACGCGTACGACCGAAGCCAAGGACAGCAGGCGAGGCATTCCGCGAAGCTCACCCATCTCACCACTGTTGGCGAATATTTACATGCGCCAATTTGTGTTGACATGGAAGAAGCTTGGGCTTGAGCGAAGTTTTGGCAGTCGAATCGTGACCTACGCGGACGATCTGGTGATCCTGTGCAAGCGAGGTAAAGCTGAAGAAGCCCTGTCGCGACTGCGCGAGATCATGGGCAAACTGAAGCTGACGGTCAACAAGGATAAAACACAAAAATCTGCAAGGTCCCGGAAGGGGAATTCGACTTCCTGGGTTACACGTTTGGGCGTATGTAGTATGTACTCAGCAGCCGGGCATGCGTCCGTCGAAGAAGAGTATCCAGCGTATGGTTGAGAAGGTCCATGCGCTAACCGCTGCTTCGATGACGTGGCTCGATACCACGGAATTGGTGGGCAAGTTGAATCGCACGCTACGCGGCTGGGCAAACTACTTCAAGGTAGGAACGATCAGTCGTGCGTATCGGGCGCTTGACAGCTAAACCTCCACGCGGTTGCGCCGGTGGTTACGTATCAAGCACAAGGTCAGGCGTCGCAGGGGCGGGAGCTATCCATCCTCGCACCTCTACGGGCACTTCGGTCTCGTTCGTCTACAGGGGCCTTGGTAGTGACTTGCCGTGTACGAGGCATGATGTCTCGTCCGAGAGCCCGTTGCGGGAGATCTGCACGACGGGTTCGATGAGCGGGGTGTGAAGACGGAGCCATGGTGAGGTTATTCGGGCACCGCCAGACGAAAGAGGCGGCAACAGACAAACCTAGCCTACCGCCACCAAGTCACATCTCGACTCTACCGGCAAGCTGTATCGCGCAATTCAACGTGGGTCAGAGTAATTTTCAACTGCCTGACAGTTCCATACGAATTGTCCTATTCCGCTTGATTCAGAAACGTTTATCCAAATTCGTTTCGAAATAAGCAATCTCCAGTCTCACCAGAGGACGGCATATGTACCGACTTAACGGAGAGGACGGAAGTTGTGATTTGCGGAAATTCGTCATGGAACTACAAGACAGGGGATCTGCCCGTCCTGTAGCTGGGGGATGAATAGGCCACCAGCTGCTTCCCTTCGAAAATAGCGGCCAAATCCGGCGAAATGATCGAAGACACGCCTACCCGTCACATCAGGCGTTTTTTCTTGGTTTTATGTTTTTCGTCAGTCCCACGCTGGAACGACGTTACGTGGCGCAATTGCAACGCCCATCGGCCCAGTCCCGCTAGTCGAGCCACGCCATCCGCTGCAAATTGAGCAGAGGCGACAGCGGCAAGCTAATCGCCTTCGCGAGGTGCGCACAATGCAAAAAGCCCGTACGACGCGAGCTTTTTGCGTCAAACAAAAACTGCGTGGGCGCCAATCAGAACGGAATATCGTCGTCCATTTCGTCGAAGCCGCCACCCGCCGGCGCGCTCGGACGGTTTGCGCCACCGGCGTTGTTGCCGCCCCCAGGACGTCCGCCCCCCGCTGCAGCGCCACGGCTCGCCGCGCCACCACCGCCTGCGCCGCTGCGTCCGCCCAGCATCTGCATCTGCTCAGCAACGATCTCCGTCGCATACTTTTCCACGCCGGCTTGGTCGGTGTACTTGCGTGTGCGGATCCGGCCCTCGATATACACCGACGAACCCTTCTTCAGGTACTCGTTAACGATTTCGGCCAGTCGGCCGAAAAACGACACGCGATGCCATTCCGTCAGCTCCTTCATCTCGCCGGACGTTTTGTCCTTGAAGCGATCGGTGGTGGCAAGACGGATGTTGGCCACGGC
Organism: Candidatus Burkholderia crenata; assembly: GCA_001190015.1. Classification (GTDB taxonomy): domain Bacteria; phylum Pseudomonadota; class Gammaproteobacteria; order Burkholderiales; family Burkholderiaceae; genus Caballeronia; species Caballeronia crenata. Next base: position 6,003 of record LGTG01000475.1, on the reverse strand, counting down.
GTCGCCGCTCGGCAGATAGCGGGTTTCCGGATCGGCTCCCAGATTTCCGACGAGAATGACTTTATTGACGGATGCCATGATTTCTCCTGTTGATTCAATTCAATGTGATCTGATGCGGTGTGCTCGCAACGCGACACGCGGTGGTAGTCGACCTGTCCAGCAAGAGCTGCAAAATCCGCAAACCTCATGCACCACGCTGCGGTAAGATTTCGCCAACATGGCGAAATGCACCCACCTGGAAACTAAAACCGCTTAAACCGTGCGCCGGACCTTCTGCGGCGGCGGTTTCATGTTCGCCGCTACGATCAGCCATGCAAAAACCAACCCTGAGCACGCGAAAAATACAGCGCTTTGCCCGTTTACTTTCAACAGCCAGCCGCCGATCACCCCGCCAATGGCAAGGCCGATTGACTGCGTTGTGTTGTAGACGCCTGCCGCCGCACCCTTTCTCGTGCCAGGCGCGAGTTTGGAAACGAGCGACGGCTGTGACGCTTCCAGCACGTTGAAGCCCAGGAAGTACACTAACAAAACCGCGGCCACTGACCACAGGGTATGCGGAGCGGCGCCGAGTAACAACTGGCCAATCAGGATAAGACCTATGGCGCTGACCATCACAGCCTTCATTTTCCCGCGTTTCTCCGCGGCAATAATGGCCGGCACCATCATGACGAACGCAAGGCCCATCACAGGTAAATAAACTTTCCAATGGGCTGCGACCGGCAAGCCGCCCGCTTCCAGAATGCGCGGCACGACGAGAAACAGCGCGGTTTGCGTAGCGTGCAAAACGAGCACGCCGAAATTCAGGCGCAGCAATTCCATGTTGTGCAGCACCTCGGCGAACGGCGCTTTCACGTGCACAGGCGGCATGGGTGCGTCCGGGACAACCCAGATCACCACGCCGACGGCGAGTATCGATAAAAAGCCGATCAGCGTGAACAGTCCGCTCATGCCGACCCACTCGAACACAATTGGCGCGCCGACAATGGCCACGGCGAACGAGACGCCGATGCTCGCGCCCACCATGGCCATGGCTTTCGTGCGGTTTTCTTCCGTAGTCAGGTCGGCGATAAACGCGATCACCGCCGACGATATCGCCCCCATGCCCTGGATCACACGTCCGACGATAATCCAGCTCATGGAATGGCCGACCGCCGCCACGAAGCTGCCAATGGCGAACAAGACCAGGCCAAACGCGATGACCGGCTTGCGTCCGAGCTTGTCGGACACCCAGCCATAAAAGATGTACAGCAGGGATTGCGTCACGCCATAAGTGCCGAGCGCTATGCCGACGAGCAGCACGTTGTCGCCGCCGGGGATGGTTTTCGCGTAAATGGAAAACACCGGCATGATCATGAAGAGACCGAGCATGCGCAACGCGAAGATTGCGGCAAGCGACACGGTCGCACGCAACTCTGGCGCGCTCAAACGTGTGGACGTAGCAGACGGATTGGACATCGGGACGAGGTAATGTGGAAACGCGTCTGGCCATACGCGCGGACGCGGCATGAATAATCCGCCAACACCCTTCGCAACCCCGCCGCACGCTTGATTGACGCCTATGAGCGCGGGCAACGCGCCCTCGAAAAGCCGTTATGATAGCAGGCTTAGTCCCTTTACTTTCCGCCCGGTTCATGGAAGAAATTCGTATTCGTGGGGCTCGCACCCACAACCTTAAGAACATCAGTCTCGACTTGCCGCGTCACAAGCTGATCGTGATTACAGGATTGTCGGGTTCGGGGAAATCGTCGCTCGCGTTCGACACGCTCTACGCTGAAGGCCAGCGCCGCTACGTCGAAAGTCTGTCCGCCTACGCGCGTCAATTCCTGCAGTTGATGGAGAAACCGGACGTCGACCTGATCGAAGGATTGTCGCCGGCAATTTCCATCGAGCAGAAGGCGACTTCGCACAATCTGCGCTCCACTGTCGGCACCGTCACCGAGATTCACGACTACCTGCGCCTGCTGTTTGCCCGCGTCGGTACGCCGCACTGCCCGGACCACCACATTCCGCTCGAAGCGCAAAGCGTGTCGCAAATGGTTGACGCCGCGCTCGCCATGCCCGAGGAAACCAAGCTGATGATCCTCGCGCCCGTGGTGGCAGATCGCAAGGGCGAGCATCTCGAATTGTTCGAAGCCATGCAGGCGCAGGGTTTCATCCGGTTTCGCGTGCGTTCGGGCGGGGGAACGGCGAACGAAGGTGTCGCGAAAATCTACGAAATCGAGTCGCTGCCCAAGCTGAAGAAGAACGGCAAACACACTATCGATGTCGTTATCGATCGGTTGAAAGTGCGGCCGGACATGAAGCAACGGCTGGCGGAATCGTTCGAAACAGCGTTGCGTCTCGCCGATGGCCGCGCGATCGCGCTCGAAATGGATTCTGAGAAAGAGCATCTGTACAGCTCAAAATTCGCCTGCCCGATCTGTTCATACTCGCTGCAGGAACTCGAGCCGCGCCTGTTCTCGTTCAACAATCCCATGGGCGCGTGCCCCGAATGCGACGGCCTGGGCCAGATCACGTTCTTCGACCCGAAGCGGGTGATCGCGCATCCATCGCTGTCGCTTGCGGCAGGCGCGGTGAAAGGATGGGACCGGCGCAACCAGTTTTATTTCCAGATGCAGCAAAGCCTGGCGTCGTTCTACGAATTTGATATCGACGGTGCCTTCGAGGATTTGCCCGAAAAGGTACGCAAAATCCTGCTGTTCGGATCCGGCAAAGAGGTCATTCCGTTCTCGTACATCAACGAGCGCGGCCGCGCGACGATCCGCGAGCATGTGTTCGAAGGGATCATTCCGAGTCTGGAACGCCGCTACAAGGAAACGGATTCGGCGGCGGTCCGCGAGGAACTAGCGAAGTATCAGAACAATCAGGCGTGCCCGGCGTGCGAAGGCACGCGGCTGCGAACCGAAGCGCGCAACGTCAAGCTCGGCACGGGCGAAAACGCGCGAGCCATTTACGAAGTGAGCGGCTGGCCGCTGCGCGAGACCCTCGGTTACTTTCATACGCTGCGCCTGGACGGCGCGAAGGGCGAGATCGCCGATCGGGTCATCAAGGAAATCGTCGCGCGGCTCACGTTCCTGAACAACGTCGGGCTGGATTATTTGTCGCTGGAACGCAGCGCCGAGACGCTCTCCGGCGGCGAGGCGCAGCGTATCCGGCTGGCATCGCAGATTGGTTCGGGCTTGACGGGCGTGATGTACGTGCTCGACGAACCGTCTATCGGCTTGCATCAGCGCGACAACGACCGGCTCATTGCCACGCTCAAGCACTTACGCGACATCGGCAATTCTGTGATCGTGGTCGAGCACGACGAAGACATGATCCGCATTGCCGACCACGTGGTCGACATGGGGCCGGGCGCAGGCGTGCACGGCGGCGAGATTGTTTCGCAAGGTACGGCAAAGCACGTCGAGAACGACCCGAATTCAATGACTGGCCAGTATTTGTCGGGCAAACGGAACATCAGCTACTCGACCGACCGCACGCCGCCGGACGAACGGCGGCTGCGAATCATCGAGGCCTACGGCAACAATCTGAAACACGTATCGCTCGATCTGCCGGTCGGATTGCTGACCTGCGTGACGGGCGTATCCGGCTCGGGCAAGTCCACGCTCATCAACGACACGCTATACCACGCCGTCTCCCAGCATCTGTACGGTTCGTCCGCCGAACCCGCGCCTTACGAGGCAATTGAAGGGCTGGAACACTTCGACAAGGTGATCAACGTCGATCAATCGCCGATCGGCCGCACGCCGCGCTCGAATCCGGCGACCTACACCGGCCTCTTTACGCCGATCCGCGAGTTGTTCGCAGGCGTGCCGGCGTCGAAGGAACGGGGCTACGATCCCGGCCGCTTCTCGTTCAACGTCAAGGGCGGGCGCTGCGAAGCGTGCCAGGGCGACGGCGTGCTCAAGGTCGAAATGCACTTTTTACCTGACGTCTATGTGCCCTGCGATGTCTGTCACGGCAAGCGCTACAACCGCGAGACGCTCGACGTCCAGTACAAGGGCAAGAGCATCCACGAGGTGCTCGACCTCACGGTGGAAGTGGCGTACGAATTCTTCAAACCCGTGCCGATTGTCGCGCGCAAGCTGAAAACCTTGCTCGACGTGGGTCTCGGGTATATCCGGCTCGGCCAGTCAGCGACCACGCTGTCGGGCGGCGAAGCTCAGCGCGTCAAGCTTTCGCTGGAACTGAGCAAGCGCGATACGGGTCGGACTCTATACATTCTCGACGAACCGACCACCGGCCTGCACTTCCACGACATCGCGCTGCTGCTCGAAGTAATTCACCGGCTGCGAGATCAAGGTAATACTGTCGTAATCATCGAGCATAATCTGGATGTAACAAAAACTGCGGACTGGGTCATCGACCTCGGTCCGGAAGGCGGCGCCGGCGGTGGCCAGATCATCGCGCAGGGGACGCCGGAGCACATCGCACAATCGAAGGCCAGTTTTACCGGCCGGTATCTTGTGCCTTTGCTGCAGAGACCAAGATCGGCCGCATGACAGATGATTCGCCCGCACCGCCTCCATACGCCGCGCCGTGCGGGCTGCGGCCATCCACAACCCGTTAGCGGCAGGAGACTGAAGGATTTCATGGCAAAGCGCAACGAAGTGGCCGAAGAGAGGCCTGCTGTCCGGCCCGTCCGGCTGACGAGCGACATGAGCATGCCGAAGTTATCAGCTGTGGAGATTGGCAGCTATATCGCGGCGTTCGCTGGTCTGTTCCTCGTGCTGCATTTGCAGTTGCTCGGCGCGCTGCTGGCGGGAATGCTCGTGTACCAGCTCGTGCACGCCATCGCGCCCCTGATCGAAAAAAACATGACGAGCGGACGGGCGCGCTGGGTCGCGGTCGTGATCGTGGCGGCGGTGATCGTGGGGGGGCTGGCGGGCACGACGATCTTGCTCATCGAACATTTTCAGCGTGATGTTCCGAGCGTCCAGAAACTTCTCGATCAGTTGATGAGGCTCACGTCGCACGCTCGCTTGCAAGTGCCCGACTGGATCGCGGACTACCTTCCTGTCGATGCAGAGCAGATGAAGGACAAGGCGACCGAGCTGATGCAAAAGCACGCCGCCATGTTGCAGCAGGGCGGGAAAGACGCGGCGCGCGGTTTTGGACATGTGCTGATCGGCATGATCGTGGGCGCGATTATCGTGGTGGGGGTGCCGCGGACAACGCATCGGCTACCGCTTTCTACTGCTCTCGTGATGAGGGTGACGCGTTTCTCGGAGGCGTTTCGCCGGATCGTTTTCGCGCAGGTCAAGATCTCCGCGATTAACGCCACGTTCACGGCGTTGTATTTGCTCGTCGCGCTGCCAGCGTTTCACGAGCGGCTGCCGCTGTCGAAGACGTTGGTGATGGTGACGTTTGTCGTCGGGCTGTTGCCGGTGATCGGGAACCTGATTTCGAACGTGGTCATTGTGGGGATTTCATTGTCGGTGTCGTTCGGGACGGCCGTGGTTTCGCTGGCCTTCCTGATCATCATTCACAAACTCGAATACTTTTTGAATGCGCGGATCATTGGTGGCCAGATTGAGGCCAGCGCCTGGGAATTGCTGCTAGCCATGCTCGCGATGGAAGCCGCTTTCGGGCTGCCCGGCGTAATTGCCGCGCCGATTTTTTATGCTTATCTCAAGCGCGAACTGGTTTATTTGCGGCTGGTTTGACGGTCGGATTTTTGCTCGCGCCAGTGGAGGGGGTTGGTTGGCGGCGGTGCCGGAGTTAGCCCGGAACCACACCCGCAACGCAGCGCCCCTCAAAAAGCGCGAACCCCCCCTACTTGAATACCACCGTCTTGCTCCCCTTCAGCACGACCCGGTGCTCCACGTGCCAGCGCACCGCACGCGCGAGCGTCACGCATTCCACGTCACGCCCGATTGCCGTCAACTGATCCGGCACCATACTGTGGTCCACGCGCTCTACTTCCTGCTCGATGATCGGCCCTTCATCAAGGCTTACAATTACCCATATTTTTCTACGATTATCTGTTAATAAGGAATC
>LGTG01000474.1 GCA_001190015.1 Candidatus Burkholderia crenata | reverse complement strand
CCCAACTGGGTGGCTATCTGGCCCGAGCCAATGATCCTCCTCCGGGCAATATCGTTGTCTGGCGAGGATTGGTAAGGCTTACAGATATCTTGCTCGGTTTCGAACTCGCCGAAAAATATGGGTAATTGCAAGCCCGCCGAACACCACCTCCGATATCGCGAACCGAACAACTCCCAGCCCACGCCTTCATTCGGTTGCCCTGCGCCGAATTATGCTGCCAGGATCGCGCCCGCTATGCCGGCCAGCCCAAAACAGCTGCCACCGCAGCCACGATTCCCGGAATCGGCAAACCCCATACATCCCTTTGTCCAAAGTTGCCGAAACTGAAACTGGGTGCAATCGATACAGCGTCGTTATGTCCCAGCAGCAACGCCAGGCCATGCGCCCCCAGACTGGTCGCCAACGTGACGATAAACGGGCAGGATGCGCATATGCGTGATGACCCGGCCATTCAACACGCCAATCGCGAGTCCCGCGCCCGCGCCGGCGAGCACCGCGCCACCAGACCGCCATGCGGACTCGCCAGCGCAGCTACCACGCTCGCCAGCGCCGTCACCTGTCCCCACGGACAAGTCGATGCCGCCCGTGATAAGCACAAACGCCATGCCCAAACGCGAACATCGAGTCGTATCGCCAGAACGAGTTGATGTTGTAGGCCGATGCAAAGTGGTCGTATCGAAGCACGCCGAGTACGAGCAAGGCGACTAACGCCAGCAGGATGGGAAGGTCCTTTTTCATGTCGATGTATCCCTATCGCTGGCGCCGCTGTACATACACGGCGGCGATGATGATGCTGGCCTTTACCACACGAGCGCGGCTGCGTTGGGAATGCTGTGGGCGAGCAGCGTGTATCGCAGCAACTGGATGATCAGCGCACCGCAATCAGCGTGCCCACTATGTACGCTCTATCGCCCGTCAAGGCCGTGCCGCCCACCGCCACTGCGGCAATGGCATCGAGCTCGGAATCCAACCCGATCACGTTGGCGTCCGACGAAGAATTCACGGATTATCGATATCAACCCCGCCAACCCCGCCGGCGCCGCGCACAGGGTGTACGCGATCATCTACCACGCGCGGTTGGAATGCCGCTCAAGTACGCGGCTGTTCGTTGCCGCCAGTGACGAGCAGGTACTGGCCGAACAAGGTCTTGCGCACGATCCACGCGAACAACGCCACGAGCGCGAGCATCAGGAACACTTGTGCCGGCACGCCCGCTACGCGGCCCAGCGCGATCCACTGGAACGCGGGGGGTTGTCGAACGCTTGCAAGCTGCCATCGGTGAACACCTGCGCTATGCCGCGCCCGGCAATGAACAGCAAGCACGAGCGTCGCGACAATGGGCTGCACAGAGAGCCTTGTGACGAGGAAGCCGTTGAACATGCCGCAGAGGGCGGCGGCCAGCACGGGCAGGACAAAGGCCAATGCAATGCCGAACGGCCCGGCGACATTCATGAAGATCATCGGTGCGAGCGAACCGGCAATCGCCATTGAAGCGCCCACCGATAAATCGATACCGCCCGTCGCCACGACCAGCGTCATTCCGATGCCGACGATCACGATCGTCACCACTTGCGTCAGGTTGACGTTGAAGGTCTGCAGCGACCAGAAATGCTGCGTGAAGAGCAGGTTGAACAGGATCATCGCCAAAAGCACGGCGATCTCGCGCTGAACCGTTATCCGATGTTTTTTCTTCGTCGGGGCCTGCACGAGTGATGCGGCGGTTGCCGGTTGCGTTTTCTGATTCATGGCTGCCTTTCTTTGGCATCGACCGCTTCTGCCAGTGCTGATTCTTCCCCCGATCCATACGTGATCGCATCCATGATCGACGCCTTGCTCATGCGCGCACCGTCGAGTTCGGCGACGGTCTTGCCATCGCGGATCACGACAGCGCGATCGGCCACTGCGGTCAGATCTTCCAGCTCGGATGCCGACAGCAACACCGCCAGCCCCGAGTCGCGCAGTTCGCGGATGATCTTGGCAACATCGGCTTTAGCGCCGACATCAATTCCTCGCGTGGGTTCATCGAGCAGCAGCAAACTGGGGTTCGTCGCAAGCCAGCGCGCAAGCAAGACCTTCTGCTGATTGCCGCCCGATAACTCGCGTATCGGCTGATCCGGCGAACGCAGTTTGATCCCCAGCGATTCGATAAACCTGCCCACGATCTCGCGCTGCTTCGCGACGTCGACTACGCCGCGTTTGGCGAGATTCGCTTCCTTGACGGCGCTGTCCTCGTGCACGACGGCTGCCAGCGTGCGGCCAAGCATGGTGGTGACGAGTTGCAGCTTGTCGAGCGCGGCCATCGGGCTTTCCGCAACGGTCTGCCCGTCGCGCATGACCGTGACGCGGTCGCACAGCGCATACAACTCATCCAGCCGATGCGACACGAAAATCACCGCGCGGCCGTCGTCCCTCAGACGTCGCACCACGCTGAACAGCAACTCCACTTCGCGTTCATCAAGCGAGGAGGTGGACTCGTCCATGATGACCATCTTCGTGTCCGACGACACCGCCCGCGCCAGTGCTACCATTTGCTGGATAGCGGTTGAAAACTCATGCACGGGTTTGCTGACATCGATCTGCAAGCCGAAGGAGTCGAGCAGTTCCTGAGCGCGCCGGTGAATCGTCTTCCAGTCGATCAAAGTCGAACCGGCGCGGCTCACGGCCGAGAAAAATGTTCTCGGCAATCGAGCGGAACGGATAGGGCGAATTCAACCGGTCGTTGCAACATCTCGAAAT
>LGTG01000039.1 GCA_001190015.1 Candidatus Burkholderia crenata | reverse complement strand
GCTGGGCATTCACGCTCTCAATGGCATTTGTGGTGTAAATGACCTTGCGCACCGCTGACGGAAACAGAAGGGTATGACGCGGTCCCAGGCACGACGCCAGGCAGCCACTACGGTGGGGAATCGCTTTACCCCATTCACCCTGTTCGATGTGTCCAATTCGGCCTGAGCAGCCTTAGCGCTCGCCGCCGTATAGATCGGCCGGATGGCCGCCGCCAGTGCCCGTCGGTCTTTCCAGCTCGCGTAATCCAGCGAGTTGCGGATCAGGTGCACGATGCATGTCTGCAAGGTAGTGGCCGGGAACACCGCGCCCAGCGCTTCAGGCATGCCATTCAGTCCGTCGGTGACTTACGATCAGGATGTCCTGCACGCCACGTACCTTCAGGTCGCTGAACACCTTCATCCAGAACTTCGCGCCCTCGGTGTTCTCGATCCACAGTCCCAGGATGTCCCATGTGCCGTCTGACAGGACGCCCAGCGCCAAATGATTGCCTTGTTGCGTACCAGCCCTTCCTCACGGATCTTGACGCGCAGCGCGTCGAAGAACACCACCCACCGGATACATCGGCTCAAGGGAGCGGCCCTGCCAAGTCGTCACCTCGTCCATCACCGCATCGGTCACGGAACTGATGAACTCCGGCGACACTTCGGTGCCGTACTGCTTGGCCAGAAACCCCTAGATCTCGCGCACCATCATGCCACAAGCGTACATCGCGATGATCTTGTCGTCAAGGCCAGTGAAGCGCCGCTCGTGCTTAGGAATCAGGATCGGCACAAAGCTGCCGTCGCGGTCGCGCGGAATCTCCAGTCGCAGTGGGGTCAGCACCGTCTTGCCGCTCTTGCCGTTGCGATGGTTGGTCGCGTCTTCGGGCCGCACAGCACCGGCCGCATAGCCCAGGTGATGTCCGAGCTCGGCACCCAGCGTCCGCTCGATCAGCGCCTTCTTGAATGCGCGGCCGAAGCGGCGTGCACCGCTTCAGCTGTCATGGGTCCCTTCACGAACTGATCGATCAGTTCCTTCGGAATCGACGGCAACGCCGTCTGGGCATCGGTGGCCGTCTTGAGCTTGCGTGGCATACATGCTCCTTGAGCTACATGTTATGACTTACACACAAAATTTATGATAGGCCCCGCTCAGACACCGCAGCCACCCGACCCGCCATTTAATCCCGATCGCCGCAGCCACCGTCGCCACAAGAACCCCCAGACACGATTCCCGACCCGACGCGCGAGCCGCCGTCACCACCGAGTCAGCCGATCGGCGATCCACCTCCGGGGCCGAACGAAACGCCACATGTCCCGGGAATGCTGCATTAAAACTGCGCGTTAGCGGAGGCTTTGAACATATTTTATCGTCGCTGTAGGCATTACAACGCATTAGACAAGAATGACCGGGTAAGCATTGAGTTCGGTCGTTTCTGCGGGATTTTGTTGGTAATTCGCCGCCGAACACTTCTCCGACGGCCTTCTTTTCTGGAGGCACTCATGAGGCACCCCGTACTCCGTTGTTCAGCACGCTATTCATCGAAGCGTGAGCCGCGGCCCGATCCAGCCAAAATGATCCCACCCGACGTTGCTGTTCCAACCGATCCGGCCAATCCAGGCGCCTTGCCGTCGTCGCATGATCCAGCGGGGCAGAACCGCCCCGCGCCGGGCGTGCCGCTGGATGGCGACCATAACCAGGGTGGCATCCAGAAGGAATCGATTACCAGCGGAATCTCGGGTCCGAGCAAGACGCCTAAATCGGACCTGAAGCAGCCGGATTGTGCGATGCGCGCCACCACGAAAATTTTCTGCGTGGCGCGTTATCGCCGCGTGTTTTCATTCGTCCGTCACATTTATACACAATTTTTATTTTCCAAATTGTAAAAAAGCACGTGTCTTGCATTGCTATGTCGGTAAATTCAGACGAGCAACGACAACTGATGAGGTGAAGCAGTAATATGAGCAGATTAATCGTGGTATCGAATCGCGTCGCGCCGATCCAGGAAGGCAAACCTGCCGCAGGCGGTTTGGCGATCGGAGTTCTGGACGCGTTGAAGGAGACAGGCGGTGTGTGGTTCGGCTGGAGCGGCGAGATTGTGGGTGAGGCTTCGGCGCCGGTCATCGAGAAGCGTGGCAACGTGACGTATGCGACTGTCGGGCTCACCCGGCGCGATTACGACCAGTACTACCGCGGCTTTTCCAACGCAACGTTGTGGCCGACATTTCACTACCGCAACGACCTGTCGCGGTTCGATCGTGAGGAATATGCCGGCTACGCACGGGTCAACGAGGCGCTGGCCAAACAGCTCAAGCCGCTGCTCGAACCCGACGACATCATCTGGGTGCACGACTATCACTTGCTTCCGTTCGCGCAGGAATGCCGGGCGGCGGGCATCACGAATCCCATCGGGTTTTTCCTGCACATCCCGTTTCCGGTGCCTGAGATCCTGCGTACGGTGCCGCCGCACGAAGAGCTGATCAAGGCGATGTGCAGTTACGACATCGTCGGTTTCCAGACCGAGGCGGACAAGCAGTCGTTTGTCGATTACATCGAGCGCGGGCAGTTGGGGCATCTCAGCGAAGACGGGATGCTGCAGACCTACGGGCGCATGTTAAAGGTCGAAGCCTATCCGATCGGCATTTATCCGGACGCCATTGCAAAGGCCGCCGAGCAATTTTCGAATCGCAAGCCGGTGAAGAGCCTGCGCGACAGTTTGCGCGGTCGCAAGCTGATCATGAGCGTGGACCGGCTCGATTATTCGAAGGGGCTTGCCGAGCGTTTCCAGGCATTCGAACGGTTGCTGCTGCACGCGCCGGGGTGGCACGGGCGGGTGTCGATGGTGCAGATCGCACCGCCAACCCGTTCCGACGTGCAGACGTACCAGCGCATCCGGCAGAACCTGGAAGGGGAGGCTGGACGTATCAACGGCCGTTTTGCTCAGCTCGACTGGACGCCGATCCAGTATCTCAACCGCAAGTACGATCGCAGCTTGCTGATGTCCTTATTCCGGTTGTCACAGGTTGGGTACGTGACGCCCTTGCGTGACGGGATGAACCTCGTGGCAAAGGAATATGTGGCATCCCAGGATCCGGCCGATCCGGGGGCGCTGGTGCTGTCGCAGTTTGCCGGCGCGGCGGATCAGCTGCCGGGCGCGCTGGTCGTCAATCCGTTCGACCTGTCGCAGATGTCCGAGGCATTGGAGCGGGCTCTGTCCATGCCTCTCGCCGAGCGGCAGGCGCGTCATACGGACATGATGGCGCCGCTGCGTGAGAACAATCTGTCGGTGTGGCGCGACTCGTTCCTGAGCGATTTGCGCAGCGTGGCAACGGCTGCGTCGGTCACGAAAAAAGCGGTGCGGCAAGTGACGGAGGCGAAACGCCCGGCGCGCGTGTCGAGCTGAACGCAGACCTAGCAGGCTGTTGAAAAGTACCCCGTCATGACGACCGAAGCAGTGTTCAAGAGGTTTGCACATGCAATTTGCTGCTGAATTGCGGGTTCGCCGAGTGGTTTTGGCAGGCAGTGCGCAGGCACGCCAGCCCGGCGCCGTACGGTGC
>LGTG01000473.1 GCA_001190015.1 Candidatus Burkholderia crenata | reverse complement strand
TGTGGCAGGGGTACGGCCTTATGGTCGTCCCCTATGCCGCGATCTCGCACACAAAAATTCAGACACTCCCGTAACATTCGGCACAGGGCATTCGCTGCGGGCCGCAAGCGGATCAGCGGCAAGATCCGGGGCCCACCCGCGCAAATCGATCTTGCCTTGCGGCTGAAGCCCTGACTGCTGACTACCCCGCCACCAAAAAAACGAATCTTCCGCCCTCTTCGATGTCACAAACCAAACGGCAGCGCCTCGACAGAAACGCGCGCGTCGATCCGGAGAAAACCATGAAATCGCGCTCCCTTGGAACCCTGCCTGGCATTGTGGCCGCGGCGGCTTCATTGATTGCTGGTGTCAGCGCCGTAACGACCGTGCAAGCCCAGACGGCGCGTCCTATCGATTCAGCGTCGATGGTAAAACCCCCCCCCGCGCCGGGAGCATCTGACCCGCCCAAGGTCCCGAATGCAAGCGGATCGCGCGCGTACAACCCCGACAACATGCCGATGAAACGCCCTGCGCTTCCGGCCAACGGTGACCGAATGCTGCACAACAATCCGGCGAGCGACGCGATCGCGAAATAACATCGGCACGAACTTGGCTCGCGGCGAGCCGCCGCGCTTGGCGCTTGTCATCGAAGTTCGCCTACCGCAGACAGGGTCCGCAAGTAGCACAGGCCTGCTGCTGATTTGCGTCGATAAACCGGAAAGTATCGAGCAACATTAGCAAGCACCCCGTTGCATCTACCGCAAAGCTCCGCCTGATTGCACCATAACGCGGCATACCCGACCCTATAATGACGCCACTTTAAAATACTGGCGCAGCCGCGGCTCGCGTCCCAAGCGGTGGTTTTTAATGCAAGAAGTCATTCTGCCGTTCGTTGCGGGCTTTCTTGCCGCGCTGTTTTTCCGTGAATCGACCATCGCGTTGCTGCATGCAGCCGGGGTGGTCGATCCAGCCGGTTATTCCACCGTTCCGTTCCTACCGCTGGGCATTTCCGAGTTCATCGTCAACGCATTATGGAGCGCGGTTTTCGGCATCCTGATGGCACGGCTGCTGCGTGTCTCGCCCGAGCGCACGGCGCCGTGGGTCGCGGCGCGCTGGTATTCGGCGGCGTCGTGCTGACGGCCGCGAGCGTGTTCGTGGTGGACCCGCTGCGCGACATCTGGCCGAGCGGCAACATGCTGCCCCACCTCGCGCTCGGATTTGCATCGAATGCGATGTGGGACTGGGGCGCGCTCGTCTTCCTGCGCGCCTTCACGGCCGGCAGCGAAGCGGACTAATCTGCGAGCGCAGCCAGCGGATGGTCGGGCCCGGTCCACGGGCTGTCGAACATCCGCAGCACCTCTTCCTGCGTCACCGCTTCCACACGCTTCACCTTCCACGCGGGCTGGTTGTCTTTATCGACAATACGCGCCCGAATGCCTTCCATCACGTCGCCATGATCGAACGTTGCGCGCGTAAGCCCGAGGTCGCGCCGCAGCGTCTCGGCCATGCTGGACGATTTCGCGCGGTCGATAAGTTCCAGCGAGACATCGATCGACAACGGCGAACGCTCGCGTAGCTCGGCGGCCGTATGCGCAGCCCATTCGCCTTCCAGCCCGCTCGTCGCGCTTTCCAGTGATTTTAGACACGCCGCGCCGTTGCCCGACGCAAAATGCTTGTCGATAAACACCCGGTTCCGCTTAAGATCACTCGCCTTGCCCGCATCCGGCCGCCCCTCTGCCTCGACAAACCGCACGACGTCCGCGCCCGTCGCGAAGGTCTTTTCCTTCAGCGCATCTACCAGCCCGGCCAGCGAGTCGTCTTCCATGTAGGTATCGGCGAGACCGGCGTAGAGCGCATCGGCAGCATCGATCGTCGTGCCCGTTGCCGCGAGATAGCGCCCGATCGCGCCCGGGGTGTGCGCGAGAAACCAGCTCACGCCCACATCCGGAAACAGGCCGATACGCGTCTCGGGCATGGCCAGCTTAGTCGACGCTGCAACCACCCGTAAGCCGCTCGTCTTCCGCGCGCCTTGCGAAATGCCCATTCCGCCGCCCATCACCACGCCGTTCATCAACGCGATATACGGCTTCGGATACGTGAAAATCGCATGATTCAGGCGGTATTCATCCGTGAAAAATTCGTCGATGGCCGTGCGCTCACCCGCCTTCGTCGATTGATACAGGAAACGGATATCGCCGCCCGCGCAGAACGCGCGCGGATGCGGGCTATAAATGACCACCGCGTGCACCGTCGCGTCGTCGCGCCAGGCTTCGAGCGCGCCGTGAATGGCATGCAGCATGGACGTGGACAGCGCGTTCAGCGCTTTCGGACGGTTCAGCGCGATAAAGCCGATCTCCTGTGCGCGTTCAATACGAATTTCGTCGATGGTCTCGGTCATATGCAATACAGGTTCGGTGGATTTAAGGGAACTGGATAGCATGGCGTCGAACCTCACGCTGTACGCGAAGCCGACGGCCGGCGCGCCGGTTTTTCCTTGACGCCGGGGTAACAAAGATCGAGCAGCCCGTCAATGAGGGCATCGGCGGGCGTGGGCAGATATTTCGTAGCGCTCACGCTCAGCAAGACCAGGCCGTGCAACGCGGCCCACACGGTTTCGGCCTTGGCCGGCGAGCCGGACAAGGCCAGCGCGCGGGTGAGCAAGGAAAGCGCCTTCTCGCCAGAAACCTCCAAGTCAGCGAACGCCACATCGGCATAAGCCCAGTTCTGTATGAACATCAGCCTGTACACTTCCTGGTGCGCCAACCCGAACGCCACGTACGCATGCGCCATTACCCTCACCCGTTCACCGGCGTCGTCCGCGAGGAATCACAAGCATGCAACGCCGCCAACAGCATCGTGTGGCCCTCGACGCTGAGCGCATGCGCAATCGCATCGCGTCCGGCGAAATGCAGATACAGCGAAGCCGGTGAATAGCCGACGACCTCGGCAAGCTTGCGCATGGACAACGCGTCAAATCCCTGGCGCACGACGATTGCCCGCGCCGCATCGAGGATATGGCTGCGCAATAACGGCTGATTCGAAAGGTGGGGCTTCGAGCTGACCATCCCACGCATTTTCCGCAGGACGGGATCCAAGTCAATTCAAACCTGAACAGTGTTTAGCCCGATGAGCGCTAATTCACGCCAGATCAGATTAATCGCTATAAGCGCCGATCAACTCACCAAGCCCGGCGGAAAGTGCCCGCTTTTCAGCAACACCGGCGCGCCCTGACTGATCGACAGATGTTCCTGCGCGACCGCTTCAATTGCCGGACGGGCGGCGTCGAAGGCGCGAATCCAGCCGCTGCTGTCGAAACTTTCCACACCAAAATGATCCTCCAGCGCCTCCACCGAGATTGCGCACGGCACGCGCTCGCCATCGACCAGCGCGGCAAATACCACAGTGAGATTCGTGTCGCGATACGCGGGCGCGTCGGCTGGAAAAAGGATGTTCATGGTTGCCTCGCACGCAAGAAAACAGATCGCAACGATGGTACTCGCGGAGCAAACATGCAGTCTACCCCGCAGAGGTCATGCTTTCGCGCACCAGTCCGGCAGGCACATCGACGATCATCAGCGAGACTGCGTCGGGATCGGCGTAGTCGAACTTCAGATGCCGGCTCATGTCCCTTACCCGTTCGCAAAATTGCTGCTGCGCCGGGTGGGTGGCGAGATCGAACAGGCTCAATGCCTCCACCTCGAACCGGTAGTGAACACCCCACGCAATATTGTCCGGGTGACTTGCCATGCCGCTGGTGCGCCAGCTTACGAACAAACACGGTTTCTGATCCGTGCCGATCTCGCTGATATCCGCGCCGCTCGGGAACAAATCGAGCAACGCCTCGGCTACACAACGCATGGCCGGGTGACGGATATTGAGCGTACGCATCAGCTATTTCTAAGCAATCTGTCGATGTAAGCGCGCGCCGCCGCGCCGATGTAATACCCCCGATACGGGCCGTTGACACGTTCAGCCATGGTCTTCCTCTCGATGTTTTATAAGTATTCGTGCGCTGCCCACGCCTCCAGTAAGGTTTTAACACCGGCAATTAGTTCGCCGCCGTTGCAACCTGTTGCATTTTCCTACGACGCCTGTCCCAAGGCGTCTGGAAAGCAAGCCGCTGCGCTATACATCGCAAGGCACGCGCCAGCAAGCTACATTTCAAACATATTGATGGAGACCGGCTTGATCCAGGTCAACACGGGCGAATTGTTCCGCAATCACCGGCGTGTGGGAAAATACGTTACGAAACGTGAAACGCATTTGAGAATCGTGTCTCGATAAGCCGATTTGAAAAGCAGGTTCGGCCGCGTCCACGTGTTCCGCCTGACCTTTTCAAGGTTATCCGGTGTTTGTCACCTGAGGAACACAATGAAGCAATTTGCACGGCGCTTGCCGCCCCCTTCCCCGTTGCGCATGGCGCGAGTTCTACAGGCGGCAGGCCTTGCCCTGGCGACCGCGGGCGTTTTAGGCCTCGGCGGATGTGCATCGTCGACCGATGCATCGCTGATCCATCTCCCGGACGGCCAGAGCGGGTACGCCATCAACTGCAGCGGCGCCGATGCCAGCACGACATGGGCAAGTTGCTACGTCCTGGCCGGCGAGAAATGCGGCGCGACCGGCTACACGATCGTATCGAAGGATAACGAGAGGAAGGCGGACCATCGGGCGGCAGCATCACCAACGTGGTATCGGCGAATGTTAAAAACCGTTCGATGGTCGTGCGTTGTAGTTGACGTTCAGCGCCCTGCCGTTAAACATGTGAGGTCAGTGCGGGCTGACCTTTGAAAACACGTTCAGCACGACCACGCCCGCCACGATCAGGCCCGTGCCGAGCACGGCGGGCAGATATATCGGGGATCTGCGCGGCCACCAGCGTGATCAGCACAATACCCGCACCTTTGACCACACGGCGTACACAATGCCGACCGGAATTGATTTCAGCGTGAGCGAGAGCAAATAAAACGAGATGCCGTAGCCGATCACCACAATGACGAACGGCACCACGCGCGAGAATCCCTCCGATGCTCACAGGGCTGATGTCGCGACGACTTCGGCAACGATCGCGAGCAGCATATAAGCGGATGAGCGCATGGGTTAAGCCTTGTCCGATGCAAACGCGAGCGCGCTTGCGTCGTGGCCGAGAATGGCGCACAGCGCTTCGACAACAAACTCGTGATCCTTGCGTTGCGGCAAGCCCGATACCGTCACCACACCGATCACGCCTGCGCCTTTGACCGTCAGCGGGAACGCGCCGCCGTGCAAGGCGAATTCGGCCGCAGGGAGACTGTATTTATCGGCGATTGTTGCTTAGCAGGCTGTTGAAAAGTGCCCCGTCATGACGACCGAAGCAGTGTTCAAGAGGTTTGTACATGCAATTTGCTGCTGAATTGCGGGTTCGCCGAGTGGTTTTGGCAGGCAGTGCGCAGGCACGCCAGCCTGGCGCCGTACGGTGCTCGCACCATGGCGGCTCATTGCAACGCTCCTTGTGGCACCACGCTTGGCATTCGGGCCATGCGGGTCAGATTGTTCGCGGCCATCGTCAGCTTGAAGTGCTGGTCAACGCGCTTGATGCCGCGATAGACCGTCTGCCGGATTCGGCCAATTGTCTTGCCCCAGCCGAAATGCTCTTCGATACGT
>LGTG01000472.1 GCA_001190015.1 Candidatus Burkholderia crenata | reverse complement strand
CCCAGGTAAGAACGCAATCCTTCACCGCACAACCGCCGGATTTACCGCACCTAATCCTTGACCACGAGAGCTTCGCGGTTACGTGCCCGCTTGCCCTTATCGGCACCGCCTTCTATCCGGTTCTTGTACATCGGCTCACGGTTTCGCTCAACGCTCGGTCACCCTCACGCAGTTGCGCTTCACTTCGTTCGCTGTGGTCAACTCACGGGAGGACTTACACCTCCAAGATTGCGCCCATGCTAGGCGCACACGCGGACCGGCGTAAAGTACGCCGGCCACACAACACGCGACACGTGCAGTACGTTCCGGGATTGGCGTTAATGCGAGACGAGATCGGTCATGGCGGGCTCCCTGGATCTTATGATGATGACACTCGTTCGGAGCGGGCGCAGCGGCCAATCCGGCCAATGACTCTCGAGCCTGACTCTATGCCGGCGAGGTAGCGCACCGCCGGCATAGAGTCAGGCCATTGCGTCACGGCAAAGGCCATGCCCCAGGTTCAAGTCCCTCTCATCATTCAACCCATGGGCCTTGAAACATTATCGGCGCTGCATTCGCGCGCACCAACGAAAATCGCCCGTCCAAAGCGGACATCTTTCGAAGTCCCAATGACACGGGCGTCTCACTTCATCCACTACACGTCGCCGGCAATTACGTCAGCGATTACATCGACAATAAACCCTAACGCTCAGGGGCAACCCGCGTCGGCATCGCCTACTTCGCTGGCTTCGCTTATCGTCGCCTTGTTTGCTGCGTCCTCGCCGTACTCGACCAGCCGGTTGTACAGCGTCTTCAGGCTGATCCCGAGAATCTCCGCCGCCCGTGTCTTCACGCCGCCGCACTGTTCAAGCGTGGCGAGGATCAACTGGCGATCCGCTTCGGCGAGCGACGTGCCAAACGCGATGGTGACGGCTGTTCCCGCCGATGGCTTCGCCAGCGAGATCTGCAGCGGCACGGTAGCGGTACTGTCCGACTCGGCGCCCGACATGATGTACGCGCGCTGCACGTAGTTCTTGAGCTCTCGCACGTTACCTGGCCACGTGTACGACGCGAGCATGTCGCGCACCGAAGCCGGAAACGTCTTCTTGGTGTTGTAGCGGGAATTGAGCTCGTCGAGGAACGCCTGGCCCAGTAATTTGACGTCCGTGCCGCGATCGCGCAGGGGCGGCAGGTTAATCGGGAACACGTTGAGCCGGTGATACAAGTCGAGCCGCAACTTGCCTTCCAGTACTGCCTGCTCCGGGTCGCGATTGGTCGCGGCGATCAGGCGTACATCCGTCTCGAATTCTTTCGTTGTACCCACCCGCATGAACATGCCGGTCTCGAGCACGCGTAGGAGTTTCACCTGCAATTCGATCGGCATCTCGGTGATTTCATCGAGGAACAGTGTGCCACCGTTCGCGCGTTCGAAGTACCCCTTGTGCTGACGATCCGCGCCGGTGAACGAACCGCGCTCATGCCCGAATATCTCGGACTCGATCAAGTTCGGCGAGATCGCTCCGCAGTTCACCGCAATAAACGAATGCTTGCGGCGCAGGCTCAACTCATGAAGCGTCTGCGCCGCGACTTCCTTGCCCGTACCCGATTCACCGATCAGCAGGACTGAAGCCGCCGTGGGCGCTACCCGGCCGATCTGGTCGTAGACTGTTTGCATCGCGGGCGAATTGCCGAGCATTAGGCCAAAGCGGCCCATGCGGCGCAGCTCGCCACGCAACGTGCCAATCTCCGCCTTGAGGTCGCCGGGACGCGGCAGACGGCTCAAGATCGCCTTCACGCGTTGCATGTTGATGGGTTTGACGAGGTAATCCGTCGCACCCATCTTGAGCGCGCTGACCGCGGACTCCACCGTGGCGTGTCCGGTGATGACGATGATTTCCACGCCGGATCGGGGATCGAGATCCTCGAACAGGTCCACGCCCGAACCATCGGGCAACTTGAGGTCGGTGAATACGACGTCCGGCGTCTGGCGCACAAGCTGAATCCGCGCTTCGCGCAGATCGCCCGCCGTAGCTGTCGTCAGTCCGTCTTCGCCGATGATCGCGGCTAGTGCCTCGCGGGTACTGGGATCGTCATCGACAATCAATACGTGTGGCATGCGTCTCGAATTTATCCAAAGCGTTGAGGGTCACACGGCGCAGAAAGCGTCGTGGAGATCTCTGGGACGGTGCTTATAAGAGCAGTACGCCGCCAGGCCGAATGCGCACTGAGAGAAACTCAAGTACGCCGAAAGATGAAAGTCTTTTCGGTTTCGCGAATGGCGCCTGACTGCATCGCGCAATTATTGCCATATAGCGAACTTATTACTATGAGTTAGTCGATTATAAGGCTTTATCAAAATGAAACGCACGCCGGGGCGTGCGTTTCGAATAGTCCATTCACCTCATGACCCGGGACTCCGGCTGAGTACCTAGCAGGCTGTTGAAATTGGGTACCGTGTAAGCGGGGTTTGAGGGACAAGCCTTATGGATATCGTGTTCATAATCTTTGGCGATGGATGCGATGCGCGGATTGGATGAGATGCAAGAACCTCTGTTTACTACGGTCAAGCTGGAGGATTTCGTCCCGGCGGATCACCCGCTGAGACCAATTCGACTGCTGGTCAACGAAGCGTTGAAACGGCTTAACGGGCTGTTTGGCGTCATCTATGCCGACACCGGCCGTGCCTCGATTGCACCCGAGAAGCTGCTGCGGGCGCTGCTCCTGCAGGTGGTCTACTCGGTGCGCAGCGAGCGCATGCTGATGGAGCAGATGCGCTACAACC
>LGTG01000471.1 GCA_001190015.1 Candidatus Burkholderia crenata | reverse complement strand
CAAGCATGCCGAACCCGTGATGCGTCACTTTATTCTGGCGGCTGCGATAGCGGCGCATCCGTTCGGCGTGGGCAAAGCGGCCATGGCGGCTGCACCGGGCGCGTCTGCACTCGCCCTTCGGGCTTCCTTCCGACGCACCCGAAACCTGCTTATCGGCACCTCTGTTGGTCGTCAAAAGACCGTTCTACAGAACAAGATCGTTTCGCATTTCTGATCGACGCCGCCATCTGGCGTCGCTTTCTGACTGCCGTTCACAACTGTCGGGCTGCATGATGATCAGATACGACTCGCCTCGATAGCGATTCATACCTATGACGTTGATGCATTCGCCGAAGCGCGGGTGAAACGGATAGCGAACGACGACATCGTCGCCTTGATTATGGTCAGTACGTTTGCTGGTTCGCCCGGTGATGGAAAAACGCACCTTCCACTAGTTTTATCATTTAAAAAAATGCTATACGGTCCATTCGTTAAAAGCTATCTTAATTGTTAGTCAAAATCTATTGAAGTTGATAATTAATAGAGTTATAGTAAAAACTATTCAGTGCAAGCATCAGCTTCTCGCGTGAGTTTGATATTGCGTCATGTGAGCGTTACAGCGATCAGCTAGTCTTGATTTTCTCTTCCAACGAACACAGGAGTATTCATATGAAGACCGTGGGCGATAAAGTTGAAGCGTTTACTGTTACTGCTGCAAAGCCGGGTTTCAACCATCACGAAGAAAATGGCGTGTCGGCGTTTGAAGACATCACCGGACAGTCGTTCCCTGGCAAGTGGAAGATCCTGTACTTCTACCCGAAGGATTTCACGTTCGTCTGCCCGACGGAAATCGTCGAATTCGCCAAGCTGAACAGCGATTTCGCTGATCGCGATGCCGTGTTGCTGGGCGGCAGCGTGGACAACGAATTCGTGAAGCTGGCATGGCGCCGAGAACACAAGGACCTGAGCAAGCTGAACCACTACTCGTTCGGCGACGTGAAGGGTGAGCTGATCGACCAGCTCGGCATCCGTGACAAGGAAGCAGGCGTGGCGCTGCGCGCCACGTTTGTTATCGACCCGGACAATGTGATTCAGCACGTCTCGGTGAACAACCTGAACGTGGGCCGTAATCCGGAAGAAATCCTGCGTATTCTCGACGGCCTGCAAACTGACGAACTGTGCCCGTGCAATCGTGCTGTCGGCGGTTCGACGCTGTAAGTCATATCGGCGAGGCCTTCGTGGCTTGCGCCTCAGCCCGTCAGATTTCAGAGTCAAACTCGAGCCGGCGGGCTTTTTTATCGCTGATCAGATAGGAGAAATTTATGAAATTCATCGTATCGATTAAAGAACTCATTCCCGATTACGCAAAAGACATTCGCCTGAACGTGGACGGCACGATTGCGCGTTCATCGCTGCAAGGCAACGACGCGGTGGGCGTTGCGCTGGCTGCCGCCTATGCGGCGAAGGCTACGAAGATTGTCGCGCTGATCCGCGCGGCGGGCGTTTTGTCAGCCGAGGAAACGAATGGCGCGTTGACCGCTGCCGCGTTGATGGGCATGAACAACGTCTGGTATCCGTACCTGGAAATGGCCAATAACGCCGACCTGAAGACGCAGCCCTCTGCGTTGCGGATGAATGCGTATGCGACGCACGGCGGGGTCGACAAGCGGCGCTTCGAGATGTATGCGCTGGCCGCATCCATTGTTGGAAAGTGCCACTTTTGCGTGAAGTCGCACTATGAAAATCTCGTTGGCGAGGGAATGAGCACGACGCAATTGCGGGATGTGGGACGAATTGCCGCAGTGATCAACGCCGCTCAACTGGCGACTACTGCTGAAGGGAATTAAGCCGGTTCAGGTTCAAGCTTGCAAAAAACGCCACGTGTTATCCGTGGCGTTTTTATTGTGCGCCGAGCATGCGCAGCAGCTGGGGGTGTAAGTCCCCTGTCCAACCTGATGGTGGTAAAGGACTAGCGAAACGCAAGGGCGTCGTCGCGAGGCGGGGTCTGAAGGAAGCATGTAGCGAAGCCGCGACCTGACGAACAGAAATCGGATGTGAGGCCTACCCAGGCGGACGAGCGAGCAATGGATCGCGAAGTCCATAACCATC